>NZ_JAFUHT010000070.1 GCF_017468685.1 Methanobrevibacter sp. | reverse complement strand
TGAACCTGTTGTAGTTTTGGTGTATGGCTCTATGAACAAGTCTGTATTTAGTGACTACCTGGGTACTACAAAATTTGTTCACTATCCCGACTGGACAACAAAGTCTCATCAGGGAGGTGATCGCTGATGGGAAGCGGTAGCGGCGGACCTTACGGAAGCAGTTCAAGCGGTAGCGGTTCTCAGCCTTTTGCTCCAACTTATCATGTTGTAGATACAGCACTTGAAAATGATAAGGCGGATCCAGATATTTACGATCCTCAAAAAGGATATTTTCATAATCCTACCGCAACAGCCTTAAGCAACGCAATAGATGTGAATAGGGTTGTTATTGACGGAAAAAGACAAGACGGTTCAATCACATACGTTTTAGATGAAAATGATACTATCATTATTGGAAATCGTGTAAATCCCAATCATCCAGAAAAGCATAAGCGTGCTCCACATCCAACATTGATTGGTGGTAAAGACCCACAAGTACAGTGTGCCGGAATGATTACATTTCATAAAGGTAAAATATTTAGTATTAATAATGACAGTGGACATTTTCGTCCTAATCAGAAGTCAATGGAAAAAGTATACAAAGCACTAAAAAAACTTTATGATACAAATCCAGAAGTGTCTGACAAAGGCTTTAAATGGAGGTAATTATGGATAAATCAGAATTATATGAAAACATTTATTTTTTGTTTAATCGTCATTGGGACGAGGAACTTACAGATGAGGAAGAGGATATGCTACAAGAAAAATATGACAAACTTGTACACGAATGTGGCTGGGAATCTGTTTTTGAGGCAATAAACAAATATATGCGAACAGAGTGTCTTGATGGTGATACTGCCTGCAATTTTGCTCATATGTATTGGGGATATAATTGCTATAGTCCTAAAAGCATCGACTTTCCTTACTCTTTTTTAGGGTATCTTTTCTACAGAATGAATCTTGAACCGTGGAAATATGATGCAGTAGATATAATGGACAGCTTGGTTAAGGATTTATTATCCACTAAAAGCGATAAAAGTCATGACCCGTTTTGGAACACGGATTATATACCTGAAAAAGACCCTGATATAATAGCTGAGGTTGAGAAACTGAGGGAAGAAAATTTATGATGAATAACACTAAGGCGAAAACGATAGAAGAATATACGAATTATCTGCTAAACTGTCGCTTTACAGATGATAGTTTTGATCCTGAAGATCATGAAGAACATTTACAAGCATCGTGGGAATTATTTGAGAACTATTCTTGGGAGGAAATTGCTCTCGCTTGGATGGATCATCTTTACACAAATTGTAAAACTCCCGAAGAGGTTATCAATTTTGTAAACCTTTTTGTATACTACGAAGCTGCTGATCACCCGATTAATGATCCTATAAGATTTATTGGTTACCTCTACTATAAGGTTGACATGGATAAGTATTGGGAGCAAGCCGGAGAGTTATTTGAGGGTGTAGCGATAACTATACTTTCAAAAAGTGGTCTTGTGAATACAATGGCTGATCCTTATTACAATCCCATGAAAGATAGTCGCATCATAAAAGAGATCGATGAACTTAGAAAGGCTGAAAGCAATGAACAGTGATCTTGATAATATTACCAATGAGCTTTTCAGTC
>NZ_JAFUHT010000069.1 GCF_017468685.1 Methanobrevibacter sp. | reverse complement strand
TCTCACAAATCAACGTTTTGATTCCTAAGGCAAAATTCCCTGAAATGGTTGATGCCATTAAAGGATTTGATGCTACTTCAATAATTAGAAATGATTTAAAACAGTTAATTGAATAATCATTTCTTTCATTTTCTTTTTTTTCTAAACATTGTTTAATCGTATTTTTTTTTCATTTTTCAAATTATCATTATTTATCATTAATATTTATAAGCTATGTTTTACATAAATAATTATATTATTAATTGGATGGGGATGAAAAACATGTTAACATCTGTTCAAAAGGAAATTTTACAAACCTTAATTAATTTATACCAGTCATCAAATGGTAAATCTATTAAGGGAGAAGATATTGCTGAGGTTATGAACAGAAATCCTGGAACAATACGTAACCAGATGCAATCATTAAGAAGCCTGAGTTTAGTTAAAGGCGTGCCGGGTCCTAGAGGTGGATATAAGCCTACAATTGAAGCGTATCATTCACTAAACATTACAGTTTCCGATAAGGATTCAAAAGTGCCGATTTATAAAAACGGTAAAAAACTGGATGATGTTTCAGTTGCAAAAATTGAATTCACCAGTGTTCCTCAACCTACTGAATGTGAAGCGGCAATTAAGGTTTTGGGAAGCATAAAAGACTTGAATTTAGGTGATGAAGTAAGAATAGGACCAACACCAGTTAACAACTTGGGAGTCATGGGTACAATTGTCGGCCGTGATGATATGGATAATATTCTTCTGGTTGATACCAAAACCATAAGAAGTATTCCAAAGCAGACCGTTGGAGACATTGCAAGCCGTGATGTTATATCTTTCACAATAGATTGTTCAGTGAAGGATGCCGCAAAGAAATTGGCTGAAAAAGAAATTGACGGAGCTCCTGTCATAAAAGACGGAAAAGTTGTTGGAGTATTCACATTAACCGATTTGGTAAATGCAATCGCCAGTGATAATGAAAACAAAACTGTCGGCGAATTGATGTCAACAAATGTGGTTATTGTAAATGAAGATTTAAAAATCGTTAATGCAATTGATGTGATGCTTAAAAAATCAATTTCCCGATTGATTATTGCAGATAACAATCAGGTTTTGCTTGGAATTGTCACAAGAACAGATTTAATTGACAGCATAACAAATTTAAAACAATTCCCAATAATTACCAATTAAGTGATTAAATGAAAGTCAACCCAATCGATGTAAATTCAGATATGAAAATAATTGATTTGATAGATCAATTTGATGATTCAGGTGTTCTAGGTGCAGGTAGAGTTGCACGAGCATGCAATATACTGTCCGATATGATTCAGGATGATGATATGAATGTATTTATGAGTCTAGGAGGACCATTGATACCTGGTGGAATGAGAAATATTGTAACTAAAATGATTAAAGAGGGACATGTCAATCTAATCGTAGCAAGCGGTGCCAACATCACTCATGACCTTGTTGAGGCATTTGGAGGATCTCACTATCGCCATGAGGGCAAGGATGATGAAGAATTAAATGAGGAAGGCATAGGCAGGATTGCCGATATTAACGTGGGATCTGATGATTTTACTATTTTTGAAAGTGAAATTACCAAGATTTATGAAAAGATTGCTTGTGAAAAACAAAAAGTTTCAATTCAGGAACTGCTCTATGAAATAGGCCTTTTGGTTGAAGATGAAAACTCATTTGTAGCGACAGCCGCAAAATATGATGTTCCTATTTTCGCTCCGGGTTTAATCGATTCAATGATGGGTCTTCAGTTATGGATTTTCTCACAGGACCATGACTTTGTGGTTGATGCGGTAGCTGACATGCACTATTTGTCTGATATTGTTTTCGAATCTGAAAAAGTGGGTGCAATCCTTTTAGGTGGAGGATTGACAAAGCATTATACATTGGCCTCCAATGTTATTAAAGGCGGTCTTGATGCAGCTATCCAAATTACAATGGACAGGCCTGAAGCGGGTAGTTTGGGAGGAGCACCTCTTGAAGAGGCAAAATCATGGGCAAAGGCTAGATGCGGATCCAGTCTTGCCAGTGTTGTGGGAGATGTCACTGTAATTTTCCCATTGATTTATGCAGCTGCTTTGGATAAAATTGGTAGTGATTAGATGAGTTATATAATTTTAGCGATTTTATTTTTATTGTCTGGATTTTTCATGAAATATTCAGATGACCTGTTTGATGTTAATAATGATTTAAAGTTTGCTACTGTTTTTGGAGTATTGTGTGGTATTACTTGTGCTGCAGCGACCTGTTATAGTGTAGAGGCGGCTTACATTTTCTTTGCCATTTTAATAGGTAATTTAATTGCTCTAAAAGTTGATGGACTTCATCATGTAATTACTTTAATTGTTTTTATTATAATCAGTTTGATTTTAGGAATTCCTGAGTTAAATCTTGTTGTTTTGCTGATTTGTATTCTTTCAGCTTTAGGTGATGAAGTTGGTCATGAATTAATTTCTAAAGTTACTGATAACAGATTTTTGAACCTGTTTTTTGAGTATAGGTTTGTAATGAAGGTTGTCATTTGTTTACTTGCAATCTGTGGTGTTTTCAATATTTTAATATTTGTATGTTTCCTGTTGTTTGAAATATTTTATGTAATTGCAGGTATTGTTTTTGAAAAATTTAATTAAAAAAAGAGTTTTAAAAGGAATTAGTTAATTCCTTTTTAATTTTGTATTTATTCTACTTCTACGCCCATCTTACCAGCGATTCTAGCGACGAGTACGGTAACAATTACTGCAACGATGGTTACAACAATTGCGTAAATGAATAAACTAGGAAGTGCATCTCCAGCACCGATAAATGATTCAATTAATTTTTGAATTGCATCGTTCCATGCAGCACCTGCTACAAACGCAAATGCGGTTGTAATTAATGCTAAGATGGTTTCCATAATCATTTTAGTTACTTCATTTGCCATGTTTTTTCCTCCATTTAATTTGATAATTGTTCAATAATTATGAGAACAGTATTATTTTTGTTGTCCTCACTTAATAAGTTTACTTATTTCAGTGATTTGATTAAATTTTCACATGCAAGTTTGGGATTTTCTGCTTCATAAATACTTCTTCCAACAATTATTGCATTTGAGTATTGTAAAGTTTTTTTACCGTCTCCACCCTGTTTTCCAACCCCTGGTGAAATTATAAAGGCATTTTCTCCAACAATGTTTCTGATGTCGCTTAATCTGTCAAGTCTTGTTGCAGGTGCGACATAGTTTACAATTCCCATTTCAATTCCCATCTGAGCTATTGCATCTGCATTTTTTTGCAGAAACATTTTTGCTCCTGGGTGTGACATTTCAGTCAGTAGGAATAATTCCTTTTCGTGCTTGTTTGCCATATCAAGACATGCCTGAACACTGTCTGATCCTACAAAACCGTGACATATTATTGCGTCTGCTCCTGCTTTGAATGTTTCGTCACATATTTTGGAGTTTGTTGCATCTATATCGGCCACTTTGAAGTCACATATCACTTTAAATCCAAATTTTTCTTTTAGTTTTTTTATTATTTCAAGACCTTCTGCAAGTGCAAGTGGGTAACCTATTTTTATGGTGTCAATGTATTCTTTTATTGAGTCGCATATTTCTATTGCTTCGCTTTCACTCATCACATCAAGTGCTAAAATCAAGTTGTTTTTTATGTTCATTTTATCTTCCATTCTTTATTCATTTCAATTAATTTTTAGGTGTTCCTAATTAATAATTATTACTTTTTCCTATACATTTATATGTAATAAGTGATATAATAACATTATCAATAAAACTTTATAAAATTTTAATTATATTTTAAATTTTTATTGAGAACTTTATCAAATCATTTTGATATAATTTGGAGGAAAAAAGTTATGCATATTATGGAAGGATACTTACCATTAGAATGGTGTATTGTATGGTTCGTTGTAGCAATCATCGTTGTTGCTTTTGGTATTTATCAAATCAAAAAAATAGTAGATGAAACCCCAGAATCTAAAGCATTACTTGCTGTAAGTGGGGCATTTATGTTCATCTTATCATCTTTGAAATTACCTTCTGTTACTGGAAGTTGTTCTCACCCTTGTGGTAACGGATTAGGTGCAGCATTATTCGGACCTGCTGTAACCGCAGTACTTGCTACTATTGTACTTATTTTCCAAGCATTATTACTTGCTCACGGTGGATTAACCACTTTAGGTGCAAACATTGTATCAATGGGTATTGTAGGACCTGTTTGTGCTTGGATTGTATACAAAGGTTTAACCAAAGCTAATGTTTCATCAACAATTGCAATTTTCTTTGCAGCATTCATTGGTGACTTATTAACTTACGTAGCTACTTCATTCCAATTAGCTTTCGCATTCCCTGCACCAACTTTTGGTACTGCATTAACTAACTTCTTAGTTATCTTTGCAGTAACTCAAGTTCCATTAGCTGTTGGAGAAGGTATCTTAACTGTAATTATCTGGGACAGATTAAAAGCTTACAAACCAAAATTATTAGATAAACTTGGTTCATTAGCTCCTAACGAAGCATAAGGTGATTATAATGAAAACATCAACATTAATAATTTTAGCAATAATTTGTGCTATTATCTTCATTGCACCATTAGCAATGTATAATGGTCATGGGGAAGATGATGGATACTTTGGTGGATCTGACGATGCAGCAAGTGAACAAATTGAATCAACCAATTTCGAACCATGGTTCTCTTCAATCTGGGAACCACCTAGTGGAGAAATTGAAAGTTTATTATTCGCTCTTCAAGCAGCTATAGGAGCAATCATCATTGGTTACTTCTTCGGTTACTGGAGAGGACAAGGTAAAGAAGAATAATTTTATTCTTTTTTATTTTTTTTTCTATTTTTTTAAAGTGATAATATGAAATTTGATATGGATTATATTGCGCATCATAATGAATTAACTGAAACAAATCCTTATTTTAAATTGTTCTTAACAATATTCTTGTTAGTTTTAACTTTAGCACTCGATAATCTATATTTTGATATATTTATCTTCATTGTAATGTCAATTGTGATTTTGGCAATAGCAAAGATAAATTACAGGTCATATTTTAAGTTTCTCACAATCCCAATGGCATTTGTTATACTTACATGTCTGTTTTTAATATTCTTCTTTGGAAAAGGTGAAGTAATCTATGAAACAGGTATATTTGGTATTGTAGTTACAACAGACTCTCTGCACTACGGTGTGTACACTTTCTTTAGAGTAGTCGGATGTTTGCCTTTATTGGGTTTTCTTGCGTTAACTACACCAATTGCAAAAATTTTGCATTGTTTAGCTACTTTGAAAGTTCCAAAAATTTTCATTGAAATTGCACTTTTAATGTACAATTCTATATTCATTTTCTTAAATGAAATTGATACAATGCAAAAGGCACAGGAAACAAGATTAGGATATCATTCATATTGGAATTCATTTAAATCTCTAGGAGCACTTGCAAGTACAATATTTTTAAGATCTCTAGATAAGAGTGAAACATTACAGTATTCTTTAGATTCAAGGGGTTACACTGGTGAATTGCCAATTTATGAGCCACAAAAAAGGGAGTAATTAATCATGTTGGAAGTTAAAAATATTAAATATTCATATAATGCTGATTATCAAGCACTAAAAGGTGTTAGTCTAAAAGTTGAAAAAGGAGAAATGGTTGCTCTTTTAGGTAAAAATGGAGCTGGAAAATCAACATTGTTCCTGCATTTAAATGGAATTTATGAACCGGATGAAGGGCAAGTGTTCATCGATGGTGAAGAGCTAAAATATGATAAGAAGTCTTTATTGAAATTCAGACAGAAAGTTGGAATTGTTTTCCAAAACCCTGATGATCAAATATTTGCGCCGACAGTTGAAGAGGATGTTGCCTTTGGACCTTTGAACTTAGGATTATCTATGGAAGAGGTTCAGGACAGGGTTGAAGAAGCTCTTGAACGTGTTGGTATGAGTGGTTTTGAGAAAAAGGCGCCTCATCACTTAAGTGGTGGTCAAAAGAAAAGAGTGGCTATTGCAGGTATTCTTGCAATGAAACCAGAAGTTATGGTTTTAGATGAGCCAACAGCTGGACTTGACCCTCAAGGTGTAACAAACTTGGTTAAACTGTTAAAAGAGCTTAACGAAGAAGGAATTACTATTATAATTTCAACTCACGAAGTTGATTTAGTGCCGGATTATGCTTCGAAAGTATTTGTTCTAGTTGATGGTCTGTTGATTGCTGAAGGAACACCAAAGGATATTTTTTCACAGCCGGAAATTCTCGAAAAAGCTAACTTAAAAGTTCCAATTGTAACAGAATTGTTCCAGAAAATTGAGAATGAAGGCTTTGATATGGATAATGATTATCCATTGACAATTGATGAAGCTAAGGATAAGTTTCTAGAATTTGTTAATAAAAACTAATTTTTTTTTAAATCAGAATTTTTTCATAATTCTATTATCTAAAGTATTACTCACAGTAATAATTCATAATACTTTTGTATTTTTAATTAAACATTTATATTAATAAAAACATATTTTTTCATAAGGTGAACTTAAATGAGAATTGGAATATGTGATACAACATTTGCTCGTTTTGATATGGCGTCAGCTGCAATTGATGAGCTAAAAAAGAATGCTTATGATTTAAAAATAATCAGAGAAACTGTTCCTGGAGTAAAAGATTTACCAGTAACTGCTAAAATTCTCATTGAAGAAGAAAACTGTGATATTGTAATGGCACTTGGAATGCCTGGACCCATGGAAAAGGATAAGATGTGTGCACATGAAGCGTCAACAGGTTTGATTAACGCACAGCTCATGACCAATACTCATATTTTAGAGGTATTTGTCCATGAAGATGAGGAAGAAGATCCTGTTGAGCTTGCAAAGCTTGCAGAAAACAGAGCCCGTGAACATGCACAAAACCTAATCAAGATGATGTATCACAGAAAAGCAATGAGAAAAGAAGCAGGAATGGGAATGCGTGAAGGAAAAGAGGATGCAGGACCATTATAGTGATTTAAAATGGAATATGAACTAACAGTGGAAGATAAAAATGCAACATATGTGGTTCTTCCAGCATATAATGAAGCGACTAGGATTCGGCCAGTATTAGAATCTATTGCAGAGAAAGGATACAATATGGTTATTGTAAATGACGGTTCTTCAGACAATACATTGGATGTTGTTTTAGAGTCTAAAAAGAAATATCCTGATAAAATCCATGTGTATTCATTAATTATAAATCGTGGAGTGGGCGTTGCAACCCAAACAGGATTTGATGCAGTTTTGAAGTTCAATCCAAAATATATTGTAAGCATGGATTCAGATGGACAGCATTCTGCAGATGATTTGGACAATGTAATAAAACCGCTGGTTAAAGGTGAAGCGCAGGCGGTTATAGGAGTAAGACCACTAAAGGATATGCCTTTAAGCAGAAATTTCGCTAATGCAGTCATGAATCTTTTAACCAAAATTTTTTACAAGGTGGATGTAAGCGATTCACAAACAGGTTTTAGGGCGATAACAATCGATGCTTTAAGAAAAATCGATA
This sequence comes from Methanobrevibacter sp., assembly GCF_017468685.1. Lineage (NCBI taxonomy): Archaea > Methanobacteriati > Methanobacteriota > Methanobacteria > Methanobacteriales > Methanobacteriaceae > Methanobrevibacter > Methanobrevibacter sp. The sequence goes on along the minus strand of NZ_JAFUHT010000069.1, from coordinate 1,455 downwards.
TCAATGCAAGGGGTTATCTTATCTCATCAGAATTTATAAGGGAAGTCAATGACAACAATATTCCGTTTGCAGAAGTTCCAATTCAAACAATTTACACTCCGGAAACTCAAGCTAAAGGAACAAATGTTACAGAAGCATTTAAGATTTTAATTCAAATGATTAAACATCAGTTTAGGTGAAGATTATGTTTTTATATTCAATTCTATTTCCAATAATATCAATATTGGCCATTTTATGGTTCTTTTATAGGTATCTCAAAGAAAAACAATCATTATTGACAGTTATTCTATGGACAATATTATGGTTATTCGTTATTTTATTTTCAATATTTCCATCAGCCAGTGAAAAATTTGCAAGCTTATTCGGTATAACTCGTGGACTGGACTTTATCATTATTGTAGTCTTTGTAGTACTGTTCTATATCATTTTCAGATTATACAACAGAATTGATATTCTGCATGATGAAGTTAATAAGCTGGTTAAAGAAGTGGCTCTTTCAAATGAGATTACTCTTGATGATGAAGAGGATGAATAATGCTTTATTTTAGAGGATGCACTGCAAGGGAAAAGTTGCCCGATATTCAGGAGGCCACAGAAGAACTTCTGAATCTTGCAGGTGTTGATTATCATATTTTGGAAGATGAAAAATGCTGTGGGTCTGTTTTACTTAGAACTGGCTTTTTTAATGAAGCTCAAGAACAGATAGAAAAAAATACTGAGATTTTTAAGGGTGAAACTATTTTAACTTCCTGTGCAGGATGCTATAAAACCCTCAAAGAGGATTACGAAGGATTGAATGTTATACATATTTCACAGTTATTGAATAATTTGATTCGTGAAGGTAAGCTCAACTTTTCCAAAAGGGAGTTTGATGTAACTTATCATGACTCATGTCATTTGGGAAGACATATGGAAGTCTTTGATGAACCTCGTGATGTTATAAAATCTGTTGCTAATTTGGTTGAAATGGAAAGCATTCGTGAAAACAGTTTATGCTGTGGTGCAGGCGGAGGCGTTAAATCTGCATATCCTCAAATCGCTTCGCAAATGGCAAAATCAAGAATTGTACAGGCAAAAGACACAAACTGTAAAACATTGATAACAGCTTGTCCATTCTGCAAGCTTAATCTGGAAAATGATGAGATTGAAGTAATTGACTTGACCGAATTTTTAGTTAAATATGGTGGTGCGGATGAAAGCAAGTGAACTTGAAACAATGAGAAAATCATTCAATACAGTTAAAAGCAGATCAGATTCCATCAAGGATTCACCATCAACCAAAAGACTTAAAAAAAGGGTTAAGGATATCAAAATGGAATCAATCAACAACAATGAGTATTATTTGAATCAGGCTTTGGAGTCATTTAAAAGAAATGACATTGAAGTTAGGATGGCTCGAACAGCACAGAATGCATTGGATATAATTGATGAGCTGCTTGATGAGTATGATGCAGC
>NZ_JAFUHT010000068.1 GCF_017468685.1 Methanobrevibacter sp. | reverse complement strand
TATTCGATGGTTTTGGTTATTTTTTCAAAAAATGGACTCCAAATGGACTCTCTTGCTTAAAATTGTTAAAATCATAAATAATCTGTTAAAAATTGTTTTTATCAAATATGAATATTTAGTTTTTATATGGTATGTTTCCAACAACACAATATGATGAAAATTATTTTCAACAATAATCCTTAACGTTAGTTCAATTAAATTAAAAATAAATTCATAATTCTAATTTTAATGAGGCATGTCTTTCATTAACATTAGAATTATCTAAAATCAATGTTTTTTTCAAAACCGAATGCACATCAACTACTTTTTTAAAGCAAGTTTCCATTGATGTTTTAAATTTTTATCAAGGTTTTTCCTTTAGAGCCGCCTTTATCGACTTTTTTAAGGGCTTCATTAACCTCATCTAATTCAAAAACCTCGTCAACTGATACTTCAATGTTGTTCTGGTCAAATATCTCTGAAACCTTCTCCAGTTGAGCTCCATTGGATTCAACAAACAGGAAGTAATAGTTCTGGTTCTTTTTGCTTGCCATGCTGTCGAATTTCTTTCCGGCAATTCCGAATAATGTTTTTTTAACAAATGAAAAACCCATTCTTTCAGCAAATTCCTTATTTGGAAGTCCTTTAAGTGAAACCAATGAACCGTTATGCTTTAAGATTTTAAATTCTTTTTCAAGTTCCTTTTCACCTATTGTGTCCAATACGTAATCAACATCTGATAAAATTTCAGAATAATCCTGGGTTTTATAGTCAAAGAATTCATCGACACCTAGGCTGATAACTCTATCCTTGTTTCTGCTGCTTCCGCTGGTTATTACTTTAAGACCAAAGCTTTTTGCTATTGGAATTGCCATAGCTCCCAAACTGCCTGTTCCTCCGGAAATAAATATTGATTCTTTGGACTTGACATCTAATAATTCAAATGCCTGCATTGCAGTAAGTGCTGTTAATGGAATGCATGCTGCATTTTTTAAATCTAAACATTCTGGAACATGGGCCAGTGCGTCCTTATCGATTGAAATGTATTCACAAAAAGTACCGATTTTTTCAAGAGGCATTCTTGCATATACCAAGTCATCCTTTTTAAAGTCGGACACATTGCTTCCGATGTCTACAACAGTGCCTGAAAATTCATTGCCCATTACCAGAGGCAACTTGTATGGAGTAATGAGTTTCACTTCTCCACGAACAATCATATTGTCCAAAGGATTAACTCCGGCATAGGCAATTTTAACCAAAACATCATTTTCACCAATTTCAGGCATTGAAATGTCCTTAATTTCTATTTCAGTTCCGTTTTTGTCATATTTATTTAATATAGCTGCTTTCATTCAATCACTCAAATTCAGTAAATTTGCATAATAGTCTTTAAACATGTTGATTATTTCCAAATCTCTCTCATCGCCACATTCCATTTCATCCAATCCGAAGACTGCCAGTTCATACAGGACTTTGTTTAATTTCAAGCCTCTTTCAGTCAAATGGTATTCGGTGGAATTATTTGAAACTTTCTTTAAAACGAGCTTATTTTTTTCCATTGATTTTAGAGTATCTGATAATACATTATTGGATAGGTCAGGTTTATTTTCTTTAAACTCTAAAAAATGTTTTTTTCCCGAAAACATGTCCCTTATTAGTAATATTGTCCATTTGCGGTTAAGTAACTTCACAGTATTTTCAATGGGACATATTTCCAATTCATTAATCATGTAAAAACACCTGTTTTATAATTTTATTTTTGTTTTTATTTATAGTGGCCAGTTAGCATATACTAACCATGTTTCCAGTTTAGTTTCAAAAGTATAATCATTAGATACACATTTTCCAATTGTAATTAATAATTCAATAATATAGGTGATTTTATTTATATGATTTTAATACATGTTTTTTTCTGTTTATTAATTAGTTATAGGTTTAGATTTTAATTTTTTAAAAATAAAATGAATATTTTCTTGAAAAATGTATTAATTATTTTAATTACCTACTAAATGCAATTTTTACTTGAGTATAGAGTAAATAAAAACTATTTAATCTATAAAATCTAATGTTATAAGTAATCAAACTCTTGACCATAGGGGGTGGTATTATTTTAGGTAGGATAATATTGCCATTGGTAGGATTTGAAACTGATGTTTTAATGAATGCTCCCTTTGGCAAAACCACTAATTTGATAGGAGGAATCCTTATGAGTATCCAGAAGAAATTTTGGATTGGAGTGATTATGTACACAATCATTTCGTGGTGTGTTGCATTCTATCTCATTTGGGTTGTATATTGACTAAAATGAGGCATAAGGATTTCACCTTTAAATTGCAGAAATCATTAAATATTATAATGATTGTTTTTCAATGACCTTAAAAAGTCATATTCGGGTTTGTTTATTTATAATGAACACTTTCTGCAATTTATAACTTAAAAATAATAAAATTTATATATTTATTATTTCAAATTATATCATAGAGTTTAAAATCCACCTTTCTGGGTTACTTAAATTCTAACAAATTAGTGGTTTAAATCAATGTCTATCTACCTAAGCATGTGCAAACATGTTATAGGCATTGAAATTATTAATATTGAATTTTAAAATTCGATTACTATTTAATTTTAGCTTTTTTTATAAGATTTATTTTTTCGGTTGGTATTTTAATTTTATATATGTTTTCAATAACATGGTGCAGAGCATTTCATGTATAATCATTAACATTAACGTTAATTAAATTAAAAGTAAATTTTAAATTTGCAATTTTAATGAATTGTATTTCATATTAATAATGGCATTAACAAAAAATAATATAATTTTTAGCATAGGATATATATTTTTAAAATCAAATAATCTATTGTGGGATTGCAATGTCTTATTTAACAGTAAGTGATGGAACAAAAATTTATTATAAAGATTATGGTGAAGGTGAAGCAATACTTTTCTCTCATGGCTTGAACGGTTCTCATTTAAACTTTAAAAGAATCATCAAGGAATTTGAAGATGACTATCGAATCATTTGCTATGACCAAAGAGGACATGGATATTCGGACAGGTCAGCCATGCACATGAACGTTAAAGCGTTGGGTCAGGACTTAAATGAACTAATCGATTTTCTGGATTTGACAGATATTAATCTGTTTGGCCATTCAATGGGTGGAGCTTCAATTTACAGTCATGTCAATCAGTTCGGTTGTGGGAAACTTAAAAGAATCATAGTTTCAGACATGTCTCCTTATATGAGAAATAATGACTGGAAAGGTGGCATCGGACAGGGCTTGTGGAGTGATGATGACTTTATGGATGATTTTGACAGAATATTTGATGATGTGGGTAATGCAAACTGGCATATCACAAAAAATCTGATGAATCCATCACTGGCTGATGTATCAAACGAAAATGAAATGATTGAAATGTATAGAAAAGGATCAGATGCATTTACAATGGCAAGCCTGTGGTTTTCACTTTTCAAATCAGACCAGCGCCCTGCAATAGATAATATAACAGTGCCTTTCTTATATATTAAACCCGATTTTGCCCTATACTCAATGGATGCTATTATCTACATCAAAGAACATGTCAAATCAGATTTTATACTTGAAGATAATTTTCCGGATACTATACATGCAATACTCAACGAAAAGCCTCATGAAGTGGCGGAATGTGTAAAAAAATTTCTAAAAGAGTATTGAATGGTTGTTATTATATTTAATTTTTTAAATTTCAAATGCAGTATTTATATTAATTGAAATACAATATTTTATTATATTGATGATAGGTGTTTATAATGGTTGATTTGAATTTTGATGAGGATATGCTGGACTCCACTTCCGTTTTTTATTTTATTAATTACATTAATGTTATTCATGACAATTTTTTAAAGGAAAACTTTAAGGACATCACTCGAAGAGATTTTACTTATCTTTCCAATATTTACTACAATGAGAATATTTCCCAAAAGGAGCTGGCGGATTTATTATACGTTTCTGAATCGAATGTCACCCAAATTATCAAAAGGCTTGAAAAAAATGGATATGTCAAGCGTGAAGTTGTAAAGGATAACAGAGGTAAAAAAATTCTCAGTCTGACAGATAAAGGTGGAGATGTTCTTATTTCATTGCTGGATCTTATTGCTGATTTTGAAGCCCAGTTTTTTGAAAATTATTCATCTGAAGATAAAGAGAAGCTTAAAAAAATGTTATATGATTATTGTGAACGTGCAGCTGAATACCGTTAAACTTATATTTCTGAATAATATAAATTACAATTGTACTTAAGACTCTTAAGTAAAAATATTTTTACAAAAAAGGTGAAATAATGGCTGATAAAGAAAAAACCATAGAAGCATTACAAGCTATTGTAACAGGATTATCTGCAAACTCATTCGGACACAGAATCCAATCTAAAATATTTGCAGGATTAGGATTTCAGGCTTTAGGCGACAAATACGCAGGACATGCTCAAGAAGAAATGGACTTTGTAGAACAGTTCATGGACCGTATACTTGACCTTGGCGGTGAAATCAAACAAGAAGCACAGGAAGCAAAACCAGTATACACAGACATCATAGAATTCATCGAAGCAGACTATCAGGTATCCGTTGAAGGAATTGCATTTTTAAACGAAATGATGGATTCAGGAATCTTTGATGCAACCACCTATGACTTAATGAAAGTATACCTCAAAGATGAAGAGGAAGACATGTACTGGAGCGAACAGCAAATAGACTTATGCAAAATGATTGGAAAAGAAAACTACTTGACCCAATTGTTAATCAACGGCCCTGCTGGAGAATAGAAATTTTAATAGAGGTAGTCACACTACCTAACTTATTCTTTCTTTTTTTATAAAACTAATTCTTTTCCTTTCTCAAAAGCTTGTTTTCTTTCTTTTGGAAATATTTTTTCATGCCTTTCATATCTTTCTTCGGCATTGAAATACCATTCCCAATCTGTTTTGCTGTAATCTTTAATCTGCTGGGTTTCACCGGATACGAAATACTCGGCAGGCCCTACAAACATTTCGAATATGGTTTTATATTTATCAAGCAGTTCAGTATAGTAATCATCAGGGCCGTTGCTTGTCATGATAAGAAGTGTTGGAATCGGATTTTCGTTGCAGCACGGCACTTCTGCATTATATGTAAGATTCTGAAAGACAAGTCTTTCTAAAAGCGCTCTAAATGAAGCGGTCAAATCGCCGAGGTAATTTGGTGAACCGATTATTAAACCGTCTGCTTCACGTATGGCGTCTAATACTTCTGTAAGGCCGTCACGGCGTATGCAATGTCCTTTATATTTGATTTTTTTGCATCCAAAACATGAGATGCAACCGGTGTATTTTTCCAATCTGTACAGGTTGAATTTTTCAACTTCCGCTCCGGCTGACTTGGCACCTTCAATGGCCTCATCAATTAAAGTGTCTGTATTCCATCCTCTCCTAGGTCCCGCATTGACTGCAATTATTTTTTTACTCATTTTTAATCAATACTCCCACATGATATTGTTGCAATATATTCAGTAAATTCGTTAGTTTTAATATCTGGTTTATCAATGATAAACTTTCCATCTTTAATAAACATGAAATGGCAAATTGCAATTCCCAAATCAATCTTTTGAACATCCCAACCGATACTTGAGGAATAACCTGGAGTATGCTCTAAATAGAAATGATAATTATTGTTTTCTTTTACTATCCTCCATGGCTGTCTGTTTGCTGCTGATGGTGCCCAGCGAACTGCATCAAGACAATCCTCAATGGAGTCTAAGGGTGTGTTAAAATCATTTTCGAAAAATAAATTAGATGACGGCAATCTTTCATCGCCGCCCACGCTTTCACGCAATTTCACATCCACTTCTGATTGTGTTTTTGAAGGATATCCGATTGGTGTTACAATCATTATGTACTCATCATCCTTTGTATCAGCCGCCTTTTCAAAAAGAGGTCTGTTCAGTGTTCCTCCAATCCATGTTGTTCCGATTCCAAGATTCCATGCATACAATATTAATTTTTCAAATGAATAGCCGTAGGCCTCTTCGCAATGCTTTACCTGTGGCACTTTAGCGGCAATGTATGTGTCTTCCCCTTCAATAACCGGTGAAGAGAGATTATCCTTTTCACGGTCCAATAGAATAAACTCCACTGGAATATTATATGGGTTTTCAATTGTTTTTGTGTAATTTAGAAGTTTTTCCTTATCTTCGGGAGTGATTTTTTCTCCGTTGAATGTTCTGACGCTTTTTCGTGTTTTGATAATTTTCATATTGTCCATACGTGATTCTCCTTTAATATTGAATTTCAGATATTGGAACTGAATATTTTAATTCAGAAGTCAAGCTGTTCTGCAAGGCAGATGTTGCACACAGCATTTGGAGTGTCGATATTAGCATCTTTTACAGGGCATAGAAATTTATCATTTTCCTTTTCAACTTTCAGAGATCCGGGAAATACTGTTCCCACTTTATGTATTGGTTCTTTTAAAATGAATGTGGAATAAATGGATGCAATCTCAAAAATCAATAGGGGTTTTGGCTTGCTGTTGTGAATTCCGGTTTGATAGTGGTTTTTTAAAGTTTCAACCGCATCACCAAAGGGGTCTTGGTCGATTTTTTCCCCATAATCATTATTGTCATTCATAATGTCTTTGATGCGCAATAGGAATGATTCTATATAGGATTTTTGCCCTTCCTCTCTGTAGCTTTCCTGAACATACTTGTTTTCTTCCATTACATGGGATGTGAATTCCATCATGTCAAAAACGGATATGGTTGATGAATACTTTTTAAGGATTTCCAAAACGCAATTGCCAGTAATTGGATTGTTATCTGTTATAAGATTTGAAAGCTCATCATACATTTCCAGATACTCATCTGCCATTTTTATTCTCCTAAAATCCAAATGAAAAACCTGCATTTTTGCAAATGCAATATCTGCACAGTGAATTTTCATCTTTAATGCTCATGATTCTTGTTTTGCACTTGTATTCACCATTTTGCATAAATACTTGATCCTTTGTCGGATTGTCTCCAACAGGATGCAGTGGTCTTTTTGCAATCAGTGCCAGATAAAGTGAAATGTATTTTGTAAATTCCCTTGTCTCTTCATCTCCTCCTGCATAGGTGTCAAAGTAAAAGTTAATGTCATTTTTAAGATTTTCAACAACTCCTTCTTTTATTTCAAAATCATCTGTGATGTTTAGGGCAAATATTTCATCCCATGCTTCAGAGTTGTATTTGGCAAGGCTTTTGGTTATAGGATCTTTGTAGCGGTCATCTGTTACCTTGTTTCTTAAATATTCGATTGGATAATCCTTTAGGTTTTCTCTTATTTCTTCAAGTAATTCCGTAGCTTTCATTAAAATCACCATTTTATAGACTATAAATCGTAAGTATATGTTATTAACTTTTTTCAAGATTTCATTCTTGTTCGCAAGTAACGATTATTTCTTTCCAATATTCTCTTCATTTAAATAAAGCTTTTCCAGCTTTAATCTGATGTCATCAGGAATCATTTCTTCCGTCGATTTCTCCGAATCTGGGAGTTAGCATCATCTTCAAAATTTTAATCTCCTTTATGAAAATAATTTAATTTATTGAATAATAAATATTATGTATTCAATAATGAATATTCTTTTTTTTAGAACAAAGTTGATTTTTCACTGTCCAAAAATTTTAAATGTTTTTTAAGATAAAATTAACCGTATAAGTTGTATTGTGTAAATGACATATTTAAAATGTGTGTTATAAAATAGTAACATTTCTAAAGTTAAGTGTTATTTGGATGAGTAACTGCATTGGAGAGTAATTTAGCTTATCTTGGGTGATAAAATAGTCGATAAAATAAAATGTCCTTCCTGTCATAAAATGAATGAAGTGCATAAGTTCTGCATTTACTGCGGTCATAAACTGCTTGACGATGAGGAAATCGAACTGATTCTTGATAATCCTGAGCCATATTGTCTTAACTGTGGAAGACCTGTTAAGAAAGGCCAAGCAACATGTGAATGTGGATGTGAATTTCGTATTATAGACTGTCCAAAATGCAATGCAAAAAATTCATATACAAACCGATTCTGCACAGATTGTGGGGAAAAACTTTGGACATCTGATGTATGTGAAATAAATTATGGTAAAGTAGAATCAAGGATTATTAAAGATAGATTTCCACAGGAAATGCGTGATACTATTTTATACTTACGTTACAAAAAGAGATTAGGAATAAATTTCCCAGATGATTTTAGTAAGATTGGTAGTGATGAGCAACAACTTCAATCAAATAAATCAAGAGTGGGGGATCATTTAAGTGAAATATTTGCAAGATGGAAAATTGTCTCCCCACATTATTGTATAAATTGTCTTAGCATAATGAATGTAGGTAAATACAGGTGCAAAAAATGTGGAACCTTTCTTCCATATGCTGAAGAAAGAGTTAATCAGATTAAAAATAAAAAATATAAAAAACCTGTATTCGATATAGTGGAATTAAAGTGGAATTCCAAATTCAGTGAAAATTATTTGGATTCTTTAGCTCCAGCTATGGGTGAATCTCAATTTGAATATCGTGAAAGACTTAAATGGGAATTTGCAGAAAATAGTAATCTTAAAAAAAGTATAATTAATGCAATTCAACGTGAAATCGATCGTAAAAAAGAGGAAGAGAGACGTAGAAGACAAGCTGAAAAATTTAAAAAATGGGAAGAAGAACGTAAAGAATGTAAAAAAAGGCAGGAAGAATATATAAGACAATATGGTGGTGGATTTTGTGGTTATAGTTGCAGATATTGTCATGAAGAATTTTTTGATAGTAGAGGAGCAGTAGTCGGTGATATGGATAGTGAGGGATATACAGAATATTATTGTAGTTTAGGACATTCTCTAAACTATGGAAGCTATTGTAAAGACTATAAATAGTAACACAAAAGAAAAAATTATTATTAAAAATTAATCAGTAGGATTTGATAAAATTGGCAAATAAAATATGTTCAGATTGTGGAACCGAACAGGATGAAACATTTAAGTACTGTAAAAATTGTGGTGCTCTACTTTCTACTGAAAAAAATCAGTTTATACCAACTAATGAGGAATATGAATTTGAAGATAAAACAAAAAATAACTCTAATGATGTAAAAGTCTGTCCTGAATGTGGAGAAAAACAGGAGCTCTTTGCAAAATTCTGTAGAAACTGTGGTGCTTCACTTTCCAGTGAAAATAAAGATGAGAATGTGATGATATGTGAATATTGTGGTGCAGAGTTAAATAATGAAGCGTTCTGTCCGGATTGTGGAAAACCTACAGGCATAAAAATCTGTCCGAACTGCAGACAAAAAACAGTAAATGAAGATTATTGTACTGTTTGCGGATACAAGATCAATCCGAATGTTAAAACATGTGCTAATTGTGGAAGTAAAATGGATGCGCAGGCCAAAGTATGTGCAAACTGCGGTGCAGGAGTAATTCATAAAAGTCCATTTGTAGCATTAGTATTGTCATTTATTTTCCCAGGATTGGGTCAATTATATAATAAACAAACTCGTAAATGTATTACTCTTATTTTAGTTTACATTCTTTCTTGGATTTTATCTTTAATAATTATTGGAGCAATATTGGCATTTTTAATATGGATTTATGGGATGTATGACGCATTCACCACTTCAAAAGCCCTCAATAGGGGAGAATTACTTGAAGATAAATTATTTTAATTAAGGAGGTAAAATTATGCAGAATTTTTTAGAACTAGCATGTGAGAGATACTCCGTCAGGAAATATTCAGATAAAGAAATTGAAGATGAGAAATTGGATAAGATTTTAAAGGCTGCTCAGGTCTCTCCAACAGCAAACAATTCCCAACCTCAAAGGATTTTTGTAATCAAAAGCGATGATGCTCTTAAAAAAATCAGATCATTTACACCATACTGCTTCAATGCTCCAATAGTATTGATGATTTGCTATGATGAAAATGTTTCAGGAAATGCGGCTGATGGACATGACTATGGAGCGGATGATGCAACAATCGCAACAGCCCACATGATGCTTGAGGCATATGATTTGGGAATCGGTTCCGTTTGGGTAAGAGGATATGACAAACGTGAACTGGATAAAATATTTGACTTGCCGGAAAATCTGGTTTCAGTTGCACTGCTTCCAATAGGCTATCCGGCAGAAAACTCAAAGCCTAGTCCATTGCACTCCAGAAATATTGATATTAATGACATGGTAACATATTTGTGATAATTTAGGTTTATTGGATCTTTTAACACTCAAATGAATGTTTTTGAGGATTAAGTTTCCAACTGGTGAAATAATAACTCTTGGGGACAATAATGTTCCTGGAACAGTTAAAAATAAAATCAAATTGAACAGCTAAATATTACCTGCATCTTCGTAATCTTTTTTTTTGAATATATGGTGTGATAAAATATTGAAAAAGAAATGAAATAATTTCTTTTTCTTAATTAAAAAATAGCTAAAAAATCTATTCTGCTGAAATTTCAATGTCAAATGTCATTGCTTCGATTGATTCGCTTTGACCTGACTTGATAGTGTATAAAGGAGAACCATGTAATATTAAACTGTTGTTGACTTCTCTTATTTTATTGTCAGCTACTTCCTGCATATGGATTCCTTCATAGGTGAACCCTGCATCGGAATCGCCTTCAAGTTGGTATGAAATCACTTCTCCACTATTTTTGTTAGTTGCTTTTACATTAACTATCATATTTTCACCTCAAGTTTTGGTATACCTAAATTTGTTTGTCAAAGTTTTTAAATTATGCGGTTTAAATCTAATAGTATGGAAATACCATTATATTTTTACATGGCTTACAGGAATCTGGACAGATTATCTCCGGGCAGTGAGGATACAACACTTAAGACATTGGATAAATTGGATTTAAATCCTGATGATGAATTCAATATACTTGACATTGCATGTGGTGTTGGTACATCCACAATACTTCTTGCAAACTACTTTAAAAATTCAACCATTGAAGGATTTGACCTGTTCAAGCATTACAAGGAAAGTCTTGATGAAAAAATCAAAGAAAACAATTTGTCTGATAGGGTTTTCAGCTACCAGATGGACATGAAAGACCCGGACTTTGCAAATGAAGAATTCGATATAGTATTTTGCGAAGCTTCAATCGAGATAATCGGATTTAAAAGAGGCTTGAAAGAATGGAAAAGACTCCTTAAACCGGATGGATATATGGTAGTTTCTGATGTTTCATGGCTTGAAAATCCATCATCCGAAAGCAGAAAATTCTGGAAAAACACATACTCAGAAATCGACACGATAAAAAATAAGGTACAGCAAATCAAAAACGAGGGATTTGAATTCATTAATTATGTTATTGTTCCAAAAAAGGATTGGAATGACTACTACAATAAACTGGAGAAAAATCTAAACAAGTTAAATTCCGATAAATCAGCAAAGGATTTCATCTCTCAGCTAAGAAAGGAAATTCAAACCTACAGGCAAAACAGTGATGATTATAGCTATGTATTTTATCTTATGAAGATGGTGGAAAAATGAAATATGTGAAATTGGGAAATTCAAATTTAAAGGTCAGTCGAGTCTGCATGGGATGCATGGGATTTGGTGATCCCGAAAACGGAATGCACACATGGACATTGCCTGAAGCCGAATCCATTGAAATAATAACAAACGGACTGGATAATGGAATAAACTTCTATGATACAGCTATAGGATATCAGAACGGAACTTCCGAGCAGTATGTCGGAAAGGCCATTCGTGAGAATGCGAACCGTGATGATGTGGTTGTTGCAACCAAATTCCTGCCACGTTCAGAAGAAGACATTAAAAACAATGTCACAGGACAAGCCCACATTCACAATATGGTTGAAAAAAGCCTGTCCAATCTGGGTCTGGACTACATTGACCTTTATATCTACCACATGTGGGACTACAACACTCCATTATATGATATCCTTGAAGGATTGAATGAAGTGATTGAAGAGGGAAAGGTCAAATACATTGGCATATCCAATTGCTTTGCGTGGCAGCTTGCAAAGGCAAATGCCCTTGCCGAAGCAAATGACTTTGCAAAATTCGTATCAATACAAGGCCATTACAATCTGATTTTCAGGGAAGAGGAACGTGAAATGATTCCGTTATGCCAAACAGACAACATTGCAACAACACCATACAGTGCACTGGCTTCAGGAAGACTTTCAAGAATGCCTGGTGAGGAATCAAAAAGACTGAAAGAAGATTTTTACGCTGATTTGAAATACAAATCAACAGAAACTCAGGATTTTGAAATCATCAAAAGGGTAAATGAGATTGCAGACAACTATGATGTCTCAATGACTGAAGTCTCTCTTGCATGGCTTTTAACAAAAGTCACCTCTCCAATTGTAGGGGCCACTAAGCTTCATCATGTCTCAGGGGCTGTAAATTCCGTTGAATTGAAATTAACAGATGATGACATCAATTATCTGGAAGAGCCATATGTTGCACATGACCTGGTTGGAGTGATGGCGGACAATAAGGTTTCAGCTAGTGACAATGAAAAAGTATGGCAGAAACATACTAAAGATAAGATTTAACTATCATTTTTTTCAATTTTTTTTTAAATTATTTATTGATGCAATTTTTTTAATTTAAAACTATTTTTCATGGTAAAATCAATATTTATATTTTAAAAACTAGTTAATTTATATATAAATTAATTTAAGATATGTATTGTAGGTTTTGACCACTTAAATTAAAATATGTAAAACGTTAATGTGAGAAAAAATTGAAAAAAGATACTAAATTTTTAATTAAAATGGCTATTGAATTAGTTAGAATCATTCTAATGTTTCTAAAATGATTTGATGTAAGCCGTATATGACTGTTGAATGCAAAGGAATAAGTTTTGTATTTTTTCTTTAGTGGGACCCTTCCTACATTTGGGAAAATATTAAATATTATGAAATAAATATATTTTTTTGAGAATTAGTCTCTAAAAATTTTGTATTCTTTTTGAGATTAAATCTCTATTAACGTTTTACTTAGTTAAAATCTTTTAGATTTTAACTATTTAATTAAAATTACTCTTTTTTGCCAAAAATTAAGTTATCAATAACATCCATATCAAGATGCTCTTCCACGATTTCAGCCAATCTGTTTAGTGAATAGTCTTTTTGGGTTTCGTAAGGGTCTTCACCATATTTTGCTTCAAGGCCTTTTTTAACACGGATATAGTTCAGGAATTCTCTTCTGAAATTGTAGTTGTGGAATATTCCGTGGAAGTAAGTTGCAAATGCATTTCCATTTGCTGCTCCATCGATTAGACCATCCTCATTGTTTCCCTGACCTTTAGTGATATTGAAAAGTGGACTTGCACTTTCAAGTTTGCTTGTTCCTTCATGAATCTCATAGCCTGTAACTGTTTCACCGGAAATGTTTTTAAATATTTCGCCTGCGATTCCTTCAATCTCTTCAGGTATTGTAGCTTCTGATTGTGTAACTATCTTTTCTACTCTTGAAAACTTTGATTCAATGTCTAAAAGACCTAATCCCTCAAGAGTACCATGTTTGGATTCACGTTTTTCATCATCATGAATCACATTACCTAATATCTGCAGTCCTCCACAGATTCCAACAATTGGGATTTCTGAGGATTTTTCAATGATTTTATCTGCAAGGCCGCTTTCACGCAGTGCATACATATCTTCTGTGGAGTTACGTGTTCCAGGAATGATTATCGCATCAACGTCACCGATATTATCATTAACTCCAATCATTTTAAGGGCCACATCATCTTCATACTCGAAGGGATCAATGTCTGTGAAATTGGCTATTTTTGGCAGTCTGATAACTCCAATGGTAATGTCTCTGTCCTCTGCAAATACATGTGTTGTTAGGGAAGCGGAATCTTCTTCGGGCAATTTCAATGTTTCATCATATGGAAGAACTCCCAAAACAGGCTCTCCAGTAATTTCCTCAATCCTGTCAAGGCCGGGCTTTAAAATATCAAGGTTTCCTCGAAACTTGTTGATTACAGTCGCCTTAAGACGTGACCTGTCATAATCGTCCAATAAGACATAAGTTCCTGCTATTGCTGCAAATACTCCTCCCATTTCAATGTCTGCAATTAATATGACATTTGCATCTGCAAGGTGTGCTATTTCCATATTTGCAATATCCTGGTCACGCATGTTGATTTCAGCAGGTGATCCTGCACCTTCAATGATTATGACATCATATTCATCGGATAGTTTTTTAAAGCTGTCCTTTATGGCATCAAATGCTGTATCATGGTATTTGTGCTGGTAATCATAGAAGTTCATGTTTCCGATGGATTTTCCCTGTATAATCACGTTTGATGTAAAGTCTCCTTTTGGCTTTAGAAGAACAGGATTCATGTGTATGCTTGGTTCAATCATTGCCGCTTCTGCCTGCAGCATCTGTGCTATTCCTATTTCACCGTTTTCCTTTGTGGTGTAGGAGTTCAGTGACATGTTTTGGGATTTAAAAGGGGCGACTTTATATCCTCTGTTTTTATATATTCTGCAGAGTGCTGCTACGAGCATACTTTTTCCGGCATTTGATGATGTTCCTTGAACCATGATACAGTTTGTCATGTATAATGATATTGCATTAATATTATAAATAATTTAAAAATGAGTTAAAATTAATCTCATTTGAGGCATGAAGTTTACAATAAATCTGGGGTTTAAATAATACTCTAATACTATATATAAAGACTGATGTAAAACCATGCCTGCAAACTCGATTAACAAGAATAAATTATTGAAAATTTATCTTGTAATAATTAATTATAATAATTATAGTATATATTATTGACTGTTTTTAGTCAATATTATTAATTTATTTATTTAAAGTTTTTTAATATTATTTTATATAAAAAAGGTGGTTAAATTTTAATAATATTTATATTGATATGAATATTATTTTTATTCGAAATTGTTACAATCTGCTATTAAAATTGTTTTACTCATACTGTTTGAAATCAGTCTGGATTAATCATGTTGGATGCTATAATCCACATCCACTATTTAATCTGTTCAATTCTCTGTTGATTATTCAATAACTTTTTTGGATTTTCTTTTTATCTTTTCGTATTTTTCAAAAACAGTATCATATCCTTTCTTGTAGAAAGGGCATGCCTGAATGCATTCTGTACAACCTTCGCTGCATCCTATACATAGTTTTTCTTTAAATCTAACAGTTTTTGTCTTCCTATCCAGTATTAAAGCATCATTTGGACATGCTCGAACACATAAGTTACAGTAGTTGCAATAATCAGGAATCCACTCATAGGAATTATTTTCAGAAACTGGAAGGTTAATTATGTTGACCAGTATTGCAGCTATCTTCTGGTTTGGTCCGATTTCAGGACTTATAAGCAATCCGCTTTTTCCTATTGCGCCCATTCCTGCTTTTAGAGCGAGATGTGAAAAGTCAATTGTCTCTTCACGAGGATGTGCAACCAATGTTTCAAATCCTCTAAGCCTCAGATAGTCTGAAATCTTATATGCAAGGTTTCCAAAGTCCCTATAAAGGTCATTGTTGTATTCCTGTGCTTTGGCTCCTGCACCCACTTCATGTATGCGTTGGCTGATTTCATATGAAAATACGATAGCGGATGTGAAATCAAAATCAAGGCCGTGCATGAAATACTCTTTTATGTCATCAACATAAGCTATTTCAACAACACCTAACTGCTTAAGATAGATTTCAAAATCATCGAGAAATTCTTTTGTAATATAATCGATTGGACTTATAGGGTTTTCTATTCTTGATGTGTCTGGAAATGAAACATCTGCACAGCAGGAATTGCTGTTTGATTTGATCAGCACGTCTTGGACCAGTCCATCGAAGTTCCAGTTGTCTGCCATTCAGCAACACCCGCAGCTGCAGCCTGAACCTATCTCAAAGCCGAATTTTTTCAGGAAGTGTCTGTAATCGAATCTGTTAAGGGTGATTTCATCGACAAATGAGAGGATACCTATCTGATCATCAGTTGTGAGATTTTTGAATGTCTTGAATGTTGAATCGCCCAGTACTTTATCAACGGTATTTTCTTGGAACTTGAAAGCAATTTGGGCAAATGGAAAATTGAAATTGTTACGGTCATCGATTCTGACTGTGATTTCATCGCCTTTGGTTAAGACTATTAGGTTGTCTGTATCTGGCAGAAGCATTGCCATTTTTGCACCGTTTTTAAGTGACTTGAATTCGTCATAATTGTTGTTTGCCCATTTTTGCCAAATTTCATTATCAAAATAATCCATTATATCATTCCTCCATTTCTTCATTGATTTTGTTTTTAATGATTTCCACGCATTTTTCCCCATTACTGTCCAAACGGAATGGATCTGTTGCAAAGGCTTTGTGTTCCTTGAGAACATCTCCAACGCCGATTGTTTTGTGAATTTCAATTTCTCTGCTATTTAAAATCCTGTTGGCACATGCGTTGTTGCATCCGTTGATTGCAATAATCGGAAATTTCCTGAGCATGCTGTCGTTTTGCCCTTCGGTGTCTGCTGCGGTTGATCCCATGCATATTGATATTACATTTGTGTTTTCCTTTTTGCAGTCTCCTACTGCAACGCGTGACACCAGTCCATTGGCACTCATTCTGTTGCATGAAGCCAAAGCTATTTTTTCATCCATTGTCATCACCATTAGTTTTCAAATATCTCTTCAAGGCTGTCAATGATGTTTTCATTGGCAAGTTTGTAGTAAATCCATTTTCCCTGTTTTCGTGCTGAGAGAACTCCTTCCTTTTTCATCATGTTTAGATGATGGGATATTGTTGACTGGGACTTGTCTATAGCTTCCAGTATCTGGCAGACACACAGTTCACCATTTTTCAAGAGATATATTATTTTAAGTCTTGTCGGGTCAGCTAAGGACTTAAGTACAGCAGCATTGTTTTCAATGGTTTCATCCGAAGGCAATGTCATGATTAGGTCTTCAACTGAACAGCATACCTCACAGCTTTCATCATTATTTTCAATTGCCATATCTATTAATATCATATTGATATATTTAAATATATCGATATGTTATATTCGTATTCTTTCAAAAATCTTTTTGATGAAGTTTAATTTAAATTTTATAATAAAAATATGAAAAATAAAGCTAAAATAGGATTTTATGAAGTTTGAGGGTCTCTTTTAACTGTATTAGAATACTTACTAAGAATTATGATTATGGATATATATTAATGTTATAAACTGGTCAAAAAAGTTACAACTATTCAAAAATACAAATCTTTTAGTTACTTTTTATTACTAAAATCGAAAACTTTTTATATATATTGAACTTAATAATATTTATATAGTATTTGTAACTTAATTGTTTAATGATGAATTTTAAAAGAAGTGAGGTTTGTTAATGAAATTTGAAGAAAACGAATCAATTGAA
The DNA here is from genome assembly GCF_017468685.1 of Methanobrevibacter sp. Taxonomy (NCBI): domain Archaea; kingdom Methanobacteriati; phylum Methanobacteriota; class Methanobacteria; order Methanobacteriales; family Methanobacteriaceae; genus Methanobrevibacter; species Methanobrevibacter sp. Next base: position 34,796 of record NZ_JAFUHT010000068.1, on the reverse strand, counting down.
GATTCTTCTAACGATGTAGTAGTTGAACCAGAAGTCACAGAAAATAATGCTGGTGAAGAAACCAAACCTATGTTAGATTATAATAATATTAAAAGCTCACAGGATATTGAAGTTCCGCCTTTATTAATTGATCAGGTAATCGGACACGAAGAGTCCATCGAGACAATTAAAAAAGCAGCAAAACAAAGAAGAAACGTTTTGCTTATTGGTGATCCAGGTGTTGGAAAATCAATGCTTGCAAAAGGTATGGCTCAGATATTACCTCATGAAACCCTTCAAGATATTTTAGTATACCCTAATATGGAAGACAACAACCACCCATTAATAAGATCAGTGCCTGCTGGAGAAGGTAAAAAAATAGTAAGTGCAACAAAAGGCTCAGCAAAAGGTCACGAAGAAAGAAAGACCATAATAACAATGTTTGCAATTGGAGGAATCCTTGTAATAGGATTCATGTATGGAAGATTACTCGAATCAATCATTGCAGCAGCATTAATCTTACTCATATCAATACAAATTAAACCAAAAACCAATAACATGTCTCCAAAATTATTGGTGAATAATCAGGAATCCAGATTTGCACCATTCATGGATGCAACAGGAGCTCATGCAGGAGCATTATTAGGGGACGTACGTCACGACCCATATCAATCCGGAGGATTAGGTACACCTGCACACGAACGTGTAGAAGCAGGAATGATTCACAAAGCTAACCGTGGAGTTTTATACATTGACGAAATCGGTACAATGAGTATGAAAACCCAACAGGAATTATTATCTGCAATGCAGGAGAAAAAATATGCAATTACTGGTCAAAGTGAAAACTCAAGTGGTGCTATGGTAAGGTCCCAGGCAGTACCATGTGACTTTGTGCTTGTAGCATCAGGAAACCTTCAAGTATTGGAAGGAATGCACATTGCAATGAGGTCCAGAATCAGAGGATACGGTTACGAAGTATTTATGAAAGACTACATGGAAGACACAACTGAAAACAGAGAAAAACTTGTTCAGTTCGTAGCACAGGAAGTCAAAAACGATGGAAGAATTCCTCACTTTGCTCCAGATGCATTGGATGAAATAATCATGGAAGCAAAAAGAAGATCTGGAAAACAAAATGCATTAACCTTAAGATTACGTGATTTAGGCGGATTAGTCAGGTCTGCAGGAGATGTTGCAATAGAAAAAGGAGCAGAACTTGTAACTGCAGAACATGTATATGAAGCAAAAAGATTCGCAAGAACTCTTGAACAGCAAATCGCTGACAGATCCATATTGCAAAGAAAAGATTACAGTATGGTATCATCTGAAGGGGGAAGAGTTGGTCTTGTAAACGGTCTTGCAGTAATAGGTGACAGAAGTGGAATTGTATCACCAATCGCAGCAGAAGCTGCACCGACACAATCAAAAAGCGGTGGTCAGATAATCGCTACCGGTAAATTAGGTGAAATTGCACAGGAATCTGTTCAAAACGTTAGTGCATTGATTAAGAAATACACCAACAAGGACATTTCCAACTACGACATTCACGTTCAGTTCATCCAAACATATGATGGTGTGGAAGGTGACTCAGCTAGTGTAAGTATAGCAACTGCTGTAATATCTGCAATTGAAGAAATTCCAATAGACCAGACTGTTGCATTGACCGGTTCACTAAATGTGCGTGGAGATGTAATGCCTATCGGTGGAGCAACCGCTAAAATCGAAGCGGCCGCAGAAGCAGGAATGAAAAAAGTATTGATTCCAAAATCCAACTTGAAAGATGTTATGATTGAGAAGAAATACGAAGAAATGATTGAAATTATTCCAACTGAAACCTTGAGTGATGTTTTAGAAAATATTTTAATCAGCGGATCCAATAAGGATAAACTAATTGAAAAAATGAAAAACATCGGTTCCAGAGTTGCAGAAAAAGTTCCACAAACAAAAATTAATAATCCAACTACTAATTAAGTTGGATTAATCTATTATTTTTTCTTTTACTATTTTTTCTATTGTATTGTAGAATTCGCAGTCGGATTTTTCCAGTTTTTCAAAGCATGAATCAACACTGCAGCTGCAGGTGTCTGACTTGCCGATGATATATTCATCAGAGCCTCTTTTTATTAAAATTCCGAATAATCTTTCCTTTTCATCTGCGTATTGGCTAAATTCTTCAGAAGTTAACTGCAGATTATAGTCTTTTTCACTGAATATGTCACATTCGTTTAAAACAGGCATGAATGTCATCATTCCCAGAGGTAAATAGATATTTTCGCTTTCATGGATTTTTAAAAGCTTTTCTTCGTAAGTGTCTTCATCAGTAATTCCATATTTGGTAATTTCGGAGATGTTGTTTGTTATCATATGGTTTTCATCATCGATGATGAATGCAAGCAGGTCAGGATCTACATAATTCTTGCATGTAGTCCTAATATTTTTGATAGTTTCACTAAGATTCATCACAAAACGCCTCGAACTTTTCACATAATGAAAGTACTTTATCAATCTTGTCAATCTGATTAATCCAATCTATAGGAATTGAATCATATCCATAATAAATTCCTGCAAGGCCTCCACAGATTGCAGCATTGGTATCGGTATCTCCACCGATATTTACTGCCTTAAGGACGGCATCCCTGTAATTGTCTGTAGTTAAAAGACAGTGAACAACAACTTCAAAAGTGTAAATAACATACCCCTTACCGCTCAAATCATCCAAATCATAATTAAATATTTTTCTAAAGTGTTCAAGCTCCGGTGAATCCTTGTAATGATTTTTGATTTTGCTGTTTGCATTTTCAATATGCTCTTTCATGCTTAAGTTTTCATTTTCAATCATGGATTTTGCCATTTCGACATATAAAACGCAGGCAATCTTTGATCTTTCATGACCATGAGTCAGAGCTGAAACATTTTCAATGCTTTCATAATCAATGTCTTTTATGAATGCCAATGGAAGGATTCTCATAAGTGAACCGTTACCGTTGTCCCTTTCACCACGCAGTCCTGATTTCAATGCAGGAGTGCCCTGTTTGTAATTTATTATTGCATTTGATGTTGTAATTCCGCTATCAAAAGTTTTATCCCCTTGCATATATTTTGCATTCTCAAGCCATTCAACGAATTTGTCCATCATATCATCATAGTCTATTGTCTGTTTTTTGACAATGCTGTGCATTGTAGCCAGTGCCATTGCCGAATCATCAGACCAAGTTCCCGGAGGCTGATTATATGTTCCGTACCCTTCCATTCTGGTCACTGGGATTTCTTCAAGTTCTTGTCTTGATGAAAATTCAACAGGAACACCTAATGCATCTCCAATTATTAAACCGATTATTCCGTCTTTAACTTTCATGATTTTATATAGGTTTCTTAAAGTTATTAAATTGTGATGATTTTTCACAAAATCACAAAGTCGCAGTTTGAATAGATTAAAATAATATAAAATAAAAAATATAATATGAACTTAAAAAACCACAGGGAGGTTGTTAAAGTGGATTTTGATAAAAATAAATTCAAAATGGTTTTACATTATATTATCTACAAGTGTGGCAATAAGAATAATGTTGGAAAAACAGTTTTATTTAAATTATTGTATTTTTCAGACTTTAATTATTTTGAATTGTATGAAAAACCATTAACTAATGAGTCCTACAGAAAGTTACCACGTGGTCCAGCACCTGTACATTTTGATTTGGCAATTTCAGAATTAATAACTGAAGAGAAAATATCTGTTAAATCAAAAGTTATTTCATTAAATACTATAATGTACAATTACAATTCTCTTCAAGAACCTATTTTGGATTTGGATGAGCAAGAATTGTCTGTAATTGATGATGTAATTGATGAGTTAAGTGATATGTCTGCAAATCAAATAAGTGAATATTCACATGGGGATATGCCTTGGAAAGCAGCTGAAGATAAACAAATTATTGATTATGGATTTGTTTTTTACAGAGATTCTCCTTATGAAAAAAGAAGCTATGAATCAAATTGAAGTTAGATATGATAAAAAGTTTCTTAAGGAAAAAAGAAAGTTCAAAAGGAAATGCACTTCAATTGAAAATGATTTCAAAAGATTTGAAATTGCTTTAAAAATTAAAATTATTGATAATAATTTCAAAGTTCCTGTAGACAATAAGAAAATCTGTCGAATAGAAGGTTTGCAAGAATGCGTCACATTACCTGCATTTGTTGTAAAATCTTTCTACTGTGAAAAAATGAATAGGGGCCGTAATTCAGGTTTTAGGATTACATTTATTTATGATCCTCTAAAAAAAATAATTTACTTTGTTCAATTCTATTTCAAAGGAAATGATGAAGTTGAAAATAAGAATAGAATTAATAAGTTATTCAAATGAGTAATTTTTCCTTAAGATTATATTATTTTTATCACACATATGTGTGATTTTTTCTATTTTTAACTAAATTTATTAGTAATATAATACAAAATTTTAAACTAATGATTTTAAAAACTGATAATCTCTGCCTAAGACATTGGAGGGATTCTGATGATAAAGTCCTTTACAGACTTGCTAAAAACCCAAACATAGGGCCGATTGCCGGATGGCCACCACACACCAGCGTTGACGATAGTTTAAATATTATCAAAACGGTTTTTGTAAGACCTGAATGTTATGCAATCACAAAAAACAATCAAATAATCGGTTCAATTGAACTTTTAATCCATCCAAACGGAAATCATTGGTGGGGTGAAGGTTCAGCCGAGCTTGGCTATTGGATTGGCGAGGAATATCAGGGACAGGGCTATGCAACAGAAGCCTGTAAAATATTAATTAAAAGGGCTTTTAATGATTTAAACATTGAAAGAATATTTGCAACCTATAAAAAAGAAAATTTTGCTTCAAAAAGGGTTCTGGAAAAATTGGGTTTCAAATATTTCTCCCAGCTGAACAATATTGATTATCAAAATCGTCAATTTGTTGAGATTGCCGTGAAATTGGAAAAATAATTTATATACTAAAAGATATTAATTTTAACTAATGACTAGACAATGTGAAAAATGCGGATTTGTTAATCAGGATGATTATGATTTTTGTGCAAAATGCGGCAATCCTTTAGTTGAAGGATTACAACCTAAACAGATTTATGTTTATAAGCCTGAACAGCTTCAAATAAATAAAAAGGCTTTAATTGCAGCATATATTGTAACCATATTCCTGTCATGGAGTGGTTTTGTCATAGGTCTGATTGCAAAAAATAATCATTTGGCTGTTTTCACTTTCTTCGGATTTTTCATGCCGTTTTATCTGGTGCAATCAAGACATCCAGTTTTAAGAAAACATGGTTTGATAATGATGATGATTTCTTTTGTAGGTGTTGCACTCTCTTTTTATGTTCTTTTGCATTAGACAAATATGAATCTGATGTTTCCAAGCAATATTTGAATCGGAACTTCAAATATGTTCATTCCGTTTTGGGTCATTGCAGTATCCATTGCATCTCCTCTTGACATGGATCCTGAAACCTTATCGTTTCCTGCATAGCCGTAGTAACCGTCATTTGCACGTATATCATCTACAATGCTTCCTCCAAATATTGCCTCAGCTGCATCATTGTTTACGCTGACGATGATATGTGGAGTTAAACCGTAGGAATATGTCATGATGTCACGTGCAGCTCCGTAAGGGTCTTCCGGATGGTTTATGTGAACATTGTGCAATGTTTGGCCTTCCGCATTGATTGAACTTCCTGGATATACCCAATCAAATCCGCTGAGTGAGAATCTAGCAGCCATATCAATACTTGCATCTTCAGTAGTATCTTCAGCTACAATCAAAACTGGGCTTACGATTGTTGAAGCCAAAAATATCACTATTATTGCAACGATTGCTATAAGAATTAAATGTATTTTATTCATGATTATTTTTTAAATATCTTTAAATATTAATACTTAACTTTTTTAATCATCAAAAACATATATAATCTCATAAAATTTTTGGTGATATTGTGATTATAGGTGGTTCATCTTCTCAAGATTTAGCCGCTCATGTGGCTCGTGAACTCGATGAAGAATTATGTTATGTTGAAACTAAGAAATTTCCGGATGGAGAAAGGTATTTAAGAATTGCTGGTGAAATTGAAGACGAAGTTACCGTTATTCAGTCAACCGGGTATCCTCAGGATGAAAACCTGATGGAGCTTTTGTTCATCATATCCAACCTTAAGGATTTGGGTGCTAAAAAAGTTCGTGCAGTAGTGCCTTATATGGGTTATGCTAGGCAGGAAAAACGTTTCAACCCTGGTGAAACCATTTCCGCTAAAATTGTTTGCAATCTGATTCAGGCAGCTGGAGCAGATGAGTTCATCACATTCAACATCCATGAGGAATGTGTACTTAATTTTTTTGATATTCCTGCAAGAAACATCTCAGCTATGCCTTCTATTGCAGAATACCTCGATAAAAAATTCTTTAAAAAAGGCGGAGAAAAGCCATTGATTATTGCACCTGATAAGGGAGCATATGGTTTTGCACAGGAAATTTCTGAAATTATAGGCTGTGACTGCACATACCTGACAAAAGTGCGTTTAGGGCCTGATAAAGTTGAGACAAAAATAGTGGATGTTAGATGCGATAGTGAAAGTGAAAATACTGTTAATGTGGATTCCGTTAAGGGAATGCATGCAATAATTGTCGATGACATTATAGCTACCGGTGGAACAATTGTTAATGCAATCAAAATCTTGAAGCAATATGGTGCATCATCAGTTGATGTATGTTGTGTACACCCAATATTGACCAATAATGGTGCAACCAGAATCTATGCTGCCGGAGCAAATAAGATTATCGGAACAAACAGTTTGTCTTCCGACACTTCACGTGTATCTATTGCAAAAGCAATCGCAGATGCATTGAGGCAGTAAAATGGATAAGGAAGCAATAAAACAGGAACTAGTTGTTAAATCAAATAACATTTTGGAAAAATACTCAGAACCTGATGTTGTTGAATCAGTCTCTGTAATGAACATGGCTGCAAAAACAGTTTTTTTAGGTTCTCTTAAGGTCTTCAACACTGAAGTGATTCCAAACATCATCAGGGATTTGGAAAGGGACTTAAAGGGATATGGTCAGCTTGTTGTTAGAGATCAGAAAGTCACTCCCTGCTGTTCTCCAAGCTACACACACATCAGTTTCAATGTAACTATTACAAATTAGGTATTATGAAAGAATTCAAACTCAATTCACCCTATAAACCATTGGGTGATCAACCAAAAGCCATTAACTCATTAGCCGAAGGCATAAACAATGGTGTTAAGGAACAGACTCTTTTAGGAGTAACTGGTTCAGGTAAGACTTTTACAATGGCCAATGTCATTGAAAAAGTCCAAAAGCCTACCCTTGTCATTTCACACAACAAGACTTTGGCTGCACAATTGTATGAGGAATTCAAGGAATTTTTCCCGGATAATGCTGTTGAATACTTTGTGAGCTATTATGATTATTATCAGCCGGAGGCTTATGTGCCAAGAACAGACACATTCATTGATAAGGAGGCTTCAATCAATGATGATATTGATATAATGAGGCACTCTGCAACACAATCGTTATTGTCAAGGGATGATGTAATTGTTGTAAGCAGTGTGAGCTGTATTTACGGTATCGGTTCGCCGGAAGACTATGGGGAATTTGCTTTTGGAATATCTGTTGGAGATATTTACGACAGGTCTGAAATACTCTCACGTTTGGTTTTCATGCAATATGAAAGAAATGACATTGAGTTTGACCGTGGTCAGTTCAGGGTTCGCGGAGATGTTATAGAAATCAACCCGGTTCATGGAACACCACCAATTAGAATTGAACTGTTTGGTGATGAAATTGATGCCATCAGTTTAATTGATAAGGTTACAGGAAAAAAACAGGAATCTCTTCAAAGATACATGATTTTCCCCGCAAAACACTTTGTTGTTGGCCAGGATAAGATGGATGTGGCACTTTCAAAGATTAAAAATGAATTGGATGAAAGATTATCTGAGCTGAATTCAATGGGAAAACTTCTTGAAGCTCAAAGGCTTGAGCAAAGAACCCGTTTTGATATTGAAATGCTTCAGGAAATGGGATACTGTCCGGGTGTCGAAAACTATTCCATGCACTTGTCAGGTAGACAATGGGGCGAAAAGCCATATTCTCTTTTAAAGTATTTCCCTGATGATTTTTTGACAATAATTGATGAGTCTCACGTTACCGTTCCGCAAATTAGGGGTATGTACAATGGTGACAGGGCACGTAAGGAAACTTTGGTTGAGCATGGTTTCAGATTGCCTTCAGCAAAGGAAAACCGACCGTTAAGATTTGATGAGTTTGAATCATCTGTAAATCAGGTGATATATGTTTCAGCAACACCTGGTCAGTATGAGCTTGCCAAATCCCGCAATGTGGTTGAGCAAATTATTAGGCCTACTGGACTTGTGGATCCTGAAGTTTTAATCAGGCCGGTAACAGGTCAGGTTGAAGATTTATTAAAAGAAGTCAGATTGACTGCCGAAAAGGATGAAAGGGTTTTGGTTACCACTTTGACTAAAAGAATGGCGGAAGATTTAACTGATTACTATGCTAGAATCGGTGTTAAAGTAAGGTATATGCACTCTGAAATTGACACATTGGAGAGAATTGATATTGTCGATGATTTAAGACGAGGAAAATTCGATGTACTGGTTGGTGTAAACCTTTTAAGGGAGGGTCTGGACCTTCCGGAAGTGTCACTGGTTGCAATTCTTGATGCGGATAAGGAAGGATTTTTAAGAAACGAAACCTCCTTGATACAGACTATTGGACGTGCTGCAAGAAACGTCAACGGTCGTGTAATAATGTATGTTGATGACATGACAGATTCTGTTCAAAAGGCATATGATACCACACTCAAGAGACGCAAGCTGCAGATGAGATATAATGAAGTTCATGGAATTACTCCTAAATCAACTCAAAGGACTCTTAAAGAAAAACTTGCTGATGAGGAAGAAAAATACAAGGGTCTTACCGGTGCTGAAGTTGACAAGATGCCTAAAGATGAACTTCGCTTATTGATTAAGGACCTTGAAAAGGACATGAAGGAGGCCGCCGGCAGACTTGACTTTGAACGTGCTGCTGAGCTTAGAAACAAGCTTTATGCCTTAAAGGGTTTTGACAAATAATTTTTTAATTTTTCTTAAAATTTATATACTATTTTGAATAAAATATAATCGGAAAATATATTCCGACTTTATTTTTCCGTTAAATTTATATAGTGATATTATGGTTTTAAGTACAGGAAATACTGCTTGGATGCTTGTTGCAACCATTATGGTTCTGTTAATGAGTGTTCCGGGCATAGCATTTTTTTATGGGGGATTATCTAAAAGGAAAAACGTTTTAAATACAATGTTTTTATCTTTAATAGCGTTTGCAATAGCAAGCTTAATCTGGTTAATGTATGGATACCAACTGTCCTTTGCAACATCAAGCATATTCGGATTCATTGGAGTTCCACAAAACCTATTCCTGGAAGGATTAGGGGTTGATTCACTAACCGGTTCAATACCGACATTTGTATTTATTGCATTCGAACTTACATTTGCGGCATTAACAGCTGCAATCGTATCAGGTTCAATCGTTGGAAGAATGAAAACAAAAGCATGGGTTATATTCACAATTGTGTGGGTTACATTGGTTTATGTTCCGGTTTGCCATTGGATTTGGGGTGGCGGATGGTTAATGAACCTTGGTGCAGTTGATTTTGCAGGAGGAGTTGCAGTTGAAGTAAATTCAGGTTTTTCAGCTCTTGCATTGGCACTCATTTTAGGAAAAAGAAAAGACACCTCCCTGCTTCCGCATAACTTGGGATACTCAATTTTAGGAGCAGGATTTTTATGGTTTGGATGGATGGGATTCAACGGAGGATCAGCTCTTGCCGCTAACGGACTTGCAGGTTCTGCAATCCTTGTTTCAAACACAGCTGCAGCAGTAGCGATGATTACTTGGGTAATTCTAGATTTCCTAAAAGTTGGAAAACCAACAGTATTGGGTGCAATAACAGGTGCAGTTGCAGGACTGGTGGCAATCACTCCGGCAGCAGGTTTCGTTTCATTTGCAGGATCATTGATAATCGGTCTTGGAGCATCACTGATTTCTTACTATGCGGTATATAACCTTAAGGCAAAATTCGGTTACGATGATGCTTTGGATGTATTTGGAGTCCACGGTTTATCCGGTGTATGGGGACTGATAGCAACAGGATTATTTGCAGCACCTGCAATCAATGGAGTTGCAGGACTGTTCTATGGAAATCCTGAACAGTTGTTGATTCAAGTAATAGCTGTTGTGGCAACTGCAGCTTACACATTTATCGTAAGCTTATTAATAGCAAAAGTGCTAGATATAACAATAGGATTAAGAGTGGAAGACAGAGAAGAAATTTCCGGACTTGATTCAGCATTGCATGAGGAATCCGGATACAGGATTTAACTGAGGGAGATATTATGAAAAGGATTATTGCAGTTATACGTGAGGAAATGTTTGACAATGTTAAAACAGCTCTTCTTTCAGCAGGATGCGAAGGAATGAATGTTTCAACAGTAAAAGGAAGAGGAAGACAACTTGGAGTTAAGGAATCCTACCGTGGCTCAAGCTATTGTATTGATTTAATTCCAAAAACAAGGGTGGAATTGATTGTCAATGAAGAGGATTTGGATGATGTAATCAATATCATTCTTGAAAGTGCCAGAACTGGGGACGTTGGAGATGGAAAAATATTCGTTTCCGATGTTGAAGAGGTAATTCGTATCAGAACAGGTGAGAGAGGTTCTGATGCAGTATAATTAACTGCTTATTTTTTTGTGGGTCGATCCCACTTTTTATTATTTTTTTGCAATTAACAAAGTTTTTTGAATTTTTAGGTAACTTATTTTTCATATTAATTACAATTTTGATTTTACTTTAAATTATTATTTAAGGATTATAATATTGATTTAGACTTATTTAGAAAATTATATTAACTAATTGATTCATATAATTAATTTAAGAAATTAAGAGTATTATTAACAAAAAAATAGGCATGTTTAGTATTTTAATTTTTTAGGAATATTTAATTTCTAAAATTTTAAATATTAGGTAATATATAATATTAGTGATGTGGTATATATGGATGAGGTAGTTAGTTCAAAAATATATAAAGGATTTCAGACTGTAATTCCAAGTCAAATCAGAAATGAAATGGGAATCACACTTGAAGATACTCTTAATTGGAGAATTGAAAAGGAAGTGATTATTGTGGAAGTTAAAAAACAAAGGCCTTTGTCTGATTTAGCAAAATTTGCAATTTCTCTTGATGAAGAAACTGATGCTGTAGATTTAAAGAAAAAATCTGGTAGGGGTGAATTTTAGTGATTTTTGTCGATACCAGTTTTTTAATAGCATTGCTAATCTCATCAGACAATTTTCATGAAAACGCAGTGGGTATTTCTCAAACAATCAATGAACGTAAAGTGATTAATAATACAGTATTGAATGAAACATTAAATGTATTTACAGGTAAAGGTGGAAAAGTTGGAAAAGAGTTATATGATGCTATTATTGAAATGTTTGACATACATTATTTAAATTCTGCTGATTATGAAGATGCAATTGATTTATATTTGCATTTTGATTCCTCAATAAATTATTCAGACTGCACAATATTGTCTACAATGTTTCAGAATAATATTAATCAAATATTAAGTTTTGATTCTGATTTTGAAAAAATTGATGGAATATCAGTTAAAAATTAATTTGAAATTACTTTCCAAATGCTCTCTCTAATAATTTATAAGGTAGTTTGTTCTAATATTATATAATAAAATTATGGAGATTATTATGGCTAACGATGATAAAAAACAAATTGTCATAAAAGGTGCACGTGAACATAATCTACAGGATATTGATGTCAGTGTTCCTCGTGATGAATTCATAGTAATTACTGGTCTTAGTGGGTCAGGAAAGTCTTCCTTAGCTTTTGATACAATTTATGCTGAAGGACAGCGTAGATATGTCGAATCATTATCTGCTTATGCAAGACAATTTTTGGGACAGATGAAAAAGCCGGAAATGGAATCCATCGAAGGATTGTCTCCAGCTATTTCAATCGACCAGAAAACAACCCGTGAAAACCCAAGATCAACAGTAGGTACAATCACTGAAATTTATGATTATCTGAGGTTATTATTTGCAAGAATAGGTATTCCTCATTGTCCAAACTGTGGAAAAGAAATATCACAACAGACAATCGGCCAAATCGCTGAATCAATCATCGAAGAAGGTGAAGGAGTGAAAATTCAGATTTTGTCTCCTATTGTTCGTGATAAGAAAGGCCAATTCAAAGATGTTTTAGAGGATTTGAGAAACAAGGGATTCGTAAGGGTTCGTGTTGATGGTGAAATCCGTGACTTGGATGAAGACATCAGTCTTGCAAAAACCTACAGGCACAATATCGATGTAGTGGTTGACAGATTAAAAATCCGTAAGGATGTTGACTTTAAAAGAAGATTGGTCGATTCACTTGAAACTGCAGCAGAATTCACTGATGGTTTAATCACAGTTCTGTTTGACAATGGTGAAGAGTATGAGAAAAAATACTCAGAGCACTTTGCTTGTGTTGACTGTGGAATAAACTTTGAGGAGCTGACTCCAAGGATGTTTTCATTCAATGCACCGCAGGGTGCATGTCCTGAATGTAATGGTATTGGATCCAAGATGGAAATCGATCCGGATTTGGTCGTTCCCGACAAATCATTGACATTGAATGAGGGAGCAATCGTTCCATGGGCTAGTTCAGCCAAAAGGGAAAACTACTACTTCCAGATGCTCGATGCAGTATCAAAACATTTCAATTTCTCAATGGACACTCCATTCGAGGAACTTCCTAAAGAATATCAAGACATTCTTCTTTTTGGCTGTGATGAAAAAATCCCGTTCAACTTTAAAAGAAGAAATAAATCCTATATGGTTAACCGTAAGTTTGAAGGGGTAGTTCCAAGAATGCAAAGACTTTACTTTGAAACCAAATCAAGCTATTCAAGAAAATACCTTTCAAAATTCATGTCTGACAGGAAATGTTATGTCTGTGACGGTAAACGTTTAAGGCCAGAGGTATTGGCAGTTACTGTTGGTGGTAAATCAATCATCGACGTGTGTGACCTTGCAATCAAGGATTCCTATCAGTTCTTCCAGGATTTGGAATTGACTGAACGTGAAAATTTCATTGCAAAAGAAGTATTAAAAGAAATCAAGGAACGTTTAAGCTTTTTGGTTGAAGTTGGACTCGATTACTTGTCAATGTCAAGATCTTCAGGTACATTATCTGGTGGTGAGGCTCAACGTATTCGTTTAGCAACTCAAATAGGTTCAGGTCTTGTTGGAGTACTGTACATTTTGGACGAGCCAAGTATAGGTTTGCATCAAAGAGATAACATTAAACTTATTGAAGCATTAAAAAGACTTAAAGACTTGGGAAATACATTGGTTGTTGTTGAACACGACGAGGAAACCATATTGTCAGCAGACCATGTTGTTGACATTGGTCCTGGTGCCGGTGAACATGGTGGAAAGGTTGTGGCTCAGGGAACACCAATTGACATAATGAACAATCCTGATTCAATCACTGGCCAATACATTTCAAGAGTCAAAAAGATTGATATTCCAAAAGAAAGACGTCCTGGAAACGGTAATTTCATAAAAATTATCGGTGCTGAGCAGAATAATCTTAAAAACATTGATGTTGAAATACCCTTGGGCAAATTTACCTGTGTAACAGGTGTAAGCGGTTCCGGTAAAAGTAGTCTAATCAATGAAATCCTATATAAAGGTGCTCATGGTAAATTATCCAGAAAGTTCATGTTTGCAGGAAAATACAAGGAAATTGAAGGTCTTGAAAACATTGATAAGGTCATTGCAATCGACCAGAAACCGATTGGAAGAACACCAAGATCAAACCCTGCAACATATACTGGAGTGTTCACTGATATTCGTGATTTATTCGCCAATACTCCTGAATCAAAGGCAAGAGGATACAAACCGGGAAGATTCTCATTCAACGTGAAAGGGGGAAGATGTGAAGCATGTTCTGGTGATGGTATTGTTCAAATCGAAATGCACTTCCTGGCGGATGTTTACGTTCCATGTGAAGTCTGTGGAGGTAAACGTTATAATGAAGAGACATTGGATATCAGATACAAGGGTAAAAACATCTATGAGGTCTTGGAAATGACTGTTGAGGAAGCATTGGAATTCTTTGAAAACATTCCAAAAATCACCAAGAAACTCCAGACACTATATGATGTCGGATTAGGTTATATGAAGATAGGTCAGCCTGCAACAACATTGTCTGGTGGGGAAGCTCAAAGAATCAAGCTTGCTAAGGAATTATCCAGAACAAGTACTGGAAAAACATTATATATTCTTGATGAACCTACTACAGGTCTTCATTTCGCTGATATTAAAAGATTACTTGAAGTTCTTGCAAGATTGACTGATGCGGGAAATTCTGTAGTTGTTATCGAGCATAACTTGGATGTTATTAAAACCGCTGATCATATTATTGATTTAGGTCCTGAAGGAGGTGACGGAGGTGGTGAAGTTATCGCTACTGGTACTCCTGAAGAGATTGCTGAGGCTGGAACTTATACTGGTCAATTTTTGGAAAAAATGCTTGATGAAAACATCACTCCATATGCTAAAGAATTAGTGGAAGATATTGGTAAATGATATCTTCTATTTTTTAACTTTTTTTACATAATTAACTATTTTTCTAAAAATCATTTGCTAAAACTCATTTTTCTAGAATAATTTAAATAGATTTATATAACTCACTGAATAAACTTTTAATTAACGCTATTGATAGTTAAGTTTAAATACTATTGAAAAGCCTATTAATAGTACAATTATCATTTAAGGTGATAACAATGAGAGAGTTATATGAAAAAATGATTAACGAATCAATGGCTGCTCAAAAGGCAGATGTTGCAGTTATATCAGAAAACAGGTACAATGACTTTAAAATAACTGATGCAAAACCATATGCTGATGCTGTAGCAAATATGACTGCATTAGACAACCAGGCAGAATCTGTAATAAACCTACACAAGGACTCTGTAAAAAACCACTTTGAGATTTTATCTTCAATCACTGACACTTTAAAGTGTGAAGACGATCCGTTCATTGAACATTTCCAAACTCCTCCAGTTTTAGAAATTTTATGTGAAGAAGATGGTGAATTCGCAGACAGTGTAGATAAATTCATCCAAGCAATTGCTGACAATGAAGCAATCGTTGCTAAGGAATCTATCAGAAGATATGGTGGATTTTACGGACCAACCTGTGTAGTGGACTTTGCATTAATGCCTGGAAGTACAAGTAATGTTGTAAATCAGATATTGCAAAAAACAGACATTCCGGTTGCTCACAAACAAGCTATTCTTTCAGCTAAATCATGTGGTATGAACACTTCATACGGTATAGGTGATGCATTTGCTAATGCTTTGGAAGCTGGTGCAACCGCAGCAGAAGCAACTGAAAAAGAAATTGCAACACTTCAAAACATCTATAAAAACCCTATTGAAGCACAAGGGGAATTGATGGATGATGCAGATCACTCTTCATTTGATGTAAGAGATTACATGAACAAATACAAAAAAGCAATGACTGCAACTGTTAAAGCAGCAATGGATGATGGGGTACACTACGGTAACATTGTAACTGTTCCGGCATACTGTGTAGGAGATATCGGACACCACATCGGTCAGTCAACCTATAACATGTGTAAAGACGACATGACTCTTGCAATCGTTCAGGCAACTGCTGAAGTAATCGGAGCAACATTAGAATCCAACCTGGACAATTACAAATCAGAATTTGATGTACTTAAATTGGCAACAGGTTCATCTGCATGTGCAACAGAATTCATCTTGGAATTAGATGGATTTAACGCACCGATGGTAGTTGACCTATTCTCCAAAAGGTTCCACAACTTCGTACAACAATATCCAACAAGAGGAGCAGCTGCAGAACTTCACAACTGTGACTTCATGGACATGATTTACAGAGGATTCAACGCTATCAGCGGAGCCCGTAAATTCAGAGCAGGTACTGGCGGAGAACTGGCACCAAAAATCAATGGTATGACTGTTGATTTAAGTCCAATTCTTGCAAATGAAACCGTTATGAATCCACAAAGATACACTTATCCTGCATGTGCAATTACAGTAAGATTCTCATCACTCATGAGACTTGCAGATTATCCATGTCTTTTAACCTCAGAACCAATTACTGCAACAATGATGACCAATATCATTGCACTTAACAAGGAGGCACCTGGTTCACCTGTAAGAGGATGTAAAAACTGTGCTGCAGCATCACTTGTGGACAACAAACACGAATACTGCCAATGGAGAGAATCAGTATAGGAGTAAAGCATGACTTGTAATATTAGAAAAAAATTCTTTGCAGAACTATTGGGAACATTTTTCCTGGTTTTTTTCGGTACAGGTGCAGCTGTTGTAACATTATTGATTACTGATGCGGCGGGAGCTACTGGAATTGGACCTTTGGGAGGACTTGGTGACTGGATTGCTATAGCTTTGGCATTCGGTCTAACTGTAATGATATGTATTTATGTATTCGGTAAGATATCTGGTGCACACTTGAATCCTGCTGTAACCATTGGACTACTTGTAACCAAAAACATCGCTTTGGTTGACAGTATATATTATATTGTGGCACAAGTGATTGGTGCATGTTTAGGAAGTTTATGTCTTTTCCTATGTCTGGGTGCACCTGCTGTAACAATTGGTGGTTTAGGTGCAACAGCTCCTGGATTAGGTGTAAGCTACCTGCAGGCAATGTTTGCAGAATTTTTAGGAACATTCTTCCTCATGATGGTTGTAATGGGTGTAGCAGTTGATAAAAAAGCAGAACCTGGTTTTGCAGGAATATCAATTGGTATGACCGTAGCAGCAGTAATTGTAGTATTAGGTGCATTCACCGGAGCTTCAATCAACCCTGCACGTACATTTGGACCATACTTGATGGATATGTTACTTGGAGGAGCAAACCTCTGGGCATACTTCCCAATATACCTAGTCGGACCGATTTTAGGTGCAATTTGTGCAGCATTTGCATATGCATATCTTGCAAAAGACAGTGGAGTTTGCGAACTCCCACAACCATTCAACGATGAATAATTCAATTTGAATTATTCACACTTTTCTTTTTTTTAGTAACTTATTTAATAGATTTAGACAAATATTATAACAATTATTGAATAGGTGATAAATTGAATTTTAACATTAAGGAAGCTTTTTTAATATTTATTCGCGGACTTTTCATGGGGTCTGCTGATATTGTTCCAGGAGTATCTGGTGGAACAATAGCATTAATAACCGGAATCTATGGTCATTTAATCGAAGCGATTAGTAATATCAAATTCGGATTCCTAAAGCCATTAATTCATGGTGATATAAGGGGGTTCTGGAATGTATTGCTTGATGAAATCGATTTTAAATTCTTTATACCATTGATATTAGGTATTGGAGTGGCATTTCTGACATTGGCTAAAGTAGTTACCTATTGTATGGATGTTCACACTGCATTGACATTCTCATTTTTCTTGGGATTGATTCTTGCTTCAGCTGTGATTCTCTTTAAAAAAATAGAAAAAATCAGCATAAAACATATTATATTTGCAGTAATAGGATTGATATTAACTTATATCTTTGTAAGCTTAAATCCGATTTCAGGAAACCATTCCTTGATAGTACTGTTCCTCTCAGGAATGATAGCAATATGTGCAATGATTTTGCCTGGAATCTCAGGATCATTTTTACTGTTGCTTTTAGGACAATATGAATACATGTTAACTGCTTTGCATGAATTGCATTTCTCAGAAATTATAGTATTCGTTGTCGGTGCGGTAATTGGTATTTTAGGATTTTCAAAGATATTGAATTACCTTCTTAAAAACCATGAGGAAGTGACAATGGCATTTCTCATCGGTGTGATGCTGGGGTCTTTAAAGGTTCCTGCTGTAGAAATTGTCAATTCAGTAAGCCTTAATTTCGCAGGTTTGCTTCCGTGCATAATTGTTGCAATAATAGGTTTTGTACTGATTATTGTTCTTGAAACCAGATTTGATTACATAGAGTAATCAAATTTTTTTTAATATTTATTAACAATTAAATATAATATTAACATAATGCTAGTTTTAAAAAAGATTAAAAAACAGTGGAAACTATATCCAATCGGTTCACCAAAAGGTGCCTTAAATCATAAAAGAGAACCTGAATTTGTTGGAAACATTAAATTTACACATGAAGGAGACTCATTATCAATTTCAAGGTTTGTAGCTGATTATAATTTCAAGGATAACTCCACATTAAATGAAAAGCTGTTGCCTCCAGGAGAGGTTGTTAAGCTTCTGCGCTCACAGGCTGTTTTTCTTGCAACTCCGGATGAAAAAGTGGAAAAATTTTTAACATCTCTTAATATTAAGGTTAGAAGAACTCAGGTCTGTGACTACTGTGCATATGATGGAAACATCACCATCGTAAACTCTGATTATTCTTATAAATATAACAATCAGCTAATCTGTAAGGATTGTGCTCATGATACAATAAAAAATGAAATCAAGCTTCAGGGATTTGACAAAAAGATTTTCAGAAATCTTAAAAGAACATTAGAAAAAACTGGAAGTCTGGAAAAGACATTGTCAGTACTTGATCCTCATTTTGATGCCTTAAAAAATAAAAAATTGACATTATTTGACAGAACTCGAAAGCCAAGACATATCATTCCTCCTGTTGATATGAAAAGGCTTAAGATTCCAAAGAGATTCAAGAATATTCTTTTAAACTCAGGAAACACCAAATTATTGCCGGTTCAATATTTGGCAATCAAGGAGGGTTTGCTTAAGGGTGAAGACCTTTTGGTTGTAAGTGCAACAGGTTCAGGTAAAACGTTGGTTGGAGAACTTGCAGGTATAACTGAAGCCCTGAAGGGCAAGAAATTTATCTTCCTGACTCCTTTGGTTGCTCTTGCTAATCAAAAGTATAGGGATTTCAAAAGGAAATATTCGCAATTGGGACTGAAGGTATCCATTAAGGTTGGAAGAAACCGTGTAAAAGCAAAAGGTGAATTAAACCTTCCTGACAGTGATGTTTCCAATGCAGATATTGTTGTTGCAACTTATGAGGGAATCGATTATCTTTTAAGAAACGGAAATTCCTCTTCATTATCTAATTTGGGTGTTGTATTGATTGATGAAATTCACATGATTGATGATGAGGACAGAGGAACACGCCTGAACGGTTTGATAAAACGTATTAAGCATTTATATCCTAAAACTCAAATCATTGGACTTTCAGCTACAGTTAAAAATCCTGAATTTCTGGCATCTGAGTTCAACATGAAGCTGGTCAAATATGATGAGCGTCCTGTTCCGCTTGAAAGGCACCTGGTTTATGTAAGAAACGAATCCCAAAAACGATTCTTGATGCTTAAACTGGTTCAAAAGGAATATAATACAAAATCCAAGAAGGGGTATCGTGGACAGACTATTATCTTTACTAATTCTCGTCGTAAAACTCATCAGATTGCAAATTATTTAACTAATAAACGAGTTAAAGCTGCGGCATATCATGCAGGATTGTCATATTATAAAAAGGAAAAGATTGAAAAGGATTTTGATAAGGGTAAGATTTCATGTGTTGTAACCACAGCCGCTCTTGCTGCAGGTGTTGATTTTCCGGCTTCACAGGTAATATTTGACTCACTGGTTATGGGAAACAAGTGGATTAATCCAAATGAGTTTTCACAGATGCTTGGTCGTGCAGGAAGACCTTCTTATCATGACAGAGGTATTGTTTATCTTTTACCTGAAGTTGGAAATGATTTTGCCGGAGAATCCGAAGAGGCAATGGCATTGGAACTTTTAGAAAGCAACAGCGAAGATGTCTATATTGAATATGATGAAGAATCTGCATATGAGCAGATATTGGCGGATATTTCTTCAACTTCTATTCAGTCCAATAATGAATTGAATAAATTTTATAAAAACATTGATGTTCCGATAAGCATTAAAATAGCTGCTGATGAAATGGAAGATTTGGGATTGATTAACAGGGTGGCAAATAAACTGGAAGTTACCAGATATGGAAGAGCTACTTCTGTGTCATTTCTGTCAATTGATGAAGCGGAATTCATTAAAAATACCTTAAATGACAGAAATTATCTCAAACATTATGTCGGACATTCTCCGATGTATAAGAAAAAGGACAAGTATGACAAGCTTAAGGTTTTAATTCTTGCAATGGCACTGGACTTGGAAATGTTTGAAAATGCATATCTTTCAAGCGTTATTCATAATCAAATTGCCAATGCACTGAAAATCAAGTTTTCAACAAGGCTTTTTGCAGAATCCACATTGGATATTATTTCCTCGGGAGAAGCCATTGACAAGCTGGATAAGAAATTCCAGGATGCATTGATTGCACTTCAAAGTGATTTCATGCAGTGCAGGTGTCAGGAAAGACCGTTCTGTCAGTGCATGCAGAGGGGAATCTCGGAAGTGATAGTTCATGAGAGACTGAAGGGAAAGGATCCTCAGGACATTTCCACAAAATTATTCCGTAAATATCAAATACAGGTCTATCCGGGAGACATTTTCTCATGGCTGGATAACTTTGTCAAAAACCTTGATGCAATTAAAAGAATTGCCCATGCTTATAATAAAAATAATATAGTTAAAAAGACTAATTACTTAATTAAGAAAATAGAAAATGGATGAGTCAAAAATGTTTGCTGAAGACAAAATACTAATCGGTTGTAATGAAAGCACTGAAGTGTCATTATTGCCTAAACTGGCTAACCGTCATGGTTTAATAGCAGGTGCAACAGGAACTGGAAAAACAATTACATTAAAAATCTTAGCTGAATCATTTTCAGATATGGGCGTGCCGGTATTTTTAGCTGATATGAAAGGTGATATTTCAGGGCTTGCAAAAATTGGTTCTGAAACAGAAAAAATAAAAACAAATGTTGAAAAATATGATTTGGCCTCAAAAGGATTCAAGTATCAGGCATATCCTGTAGAATTTTGGGATTTATATGGTGAGAAAGGACTTCCTGTAAGGATAACATTATCAGAAATGGGTCCGACATTGCTATCTAAAATCCTGAATCTGTCAGAAGCACAGCAAGGTGTTTTAAACATTGTATTTAAGGTTGCAGATGAGGAATCATTACTGATAATTGATATGAAAGACTTAAAGTCAATGATTAATCATGTGGTTGAAAATAAGGCACAGTATGAAAGTCAATATGGTGCAATTGCTGAAAAATCAGCAAATACAATTTTAAGAAGTTTAATTACTCTAGAAGATCAGGGGGGAAATGATTTCTTCGGCGAACCGGCATTGTCTTTGGATGATTTCATGAAAGTGGATGATAATGGAAAAGGAATCATCAATGTATTGGATGCTCAAAAATTATCCCTGTCCCCTGAAATTTACTCTTCATTCTTACTTTGGATGTTATCAAATCTTTATCAGAACTTGCCTGAAGTGGGAGACATGGACAAACCTAAATTTGTGTTCTTCTTTGATGAAGCACACTTACTGTTTGATGACATGTCACCGGAATTCGGCAAGAAAATAGAACAAATCGTAAGGTTAATCCGTTCAAAAGGAGTAGGTCTATACTTTATATCTCAATCTCCTGCAGATATTCCTGATGAAATATTGGCGCAATTGGGAAATCGTGTACAACATGCACTTCATGCATACACACCTAAAGACCAAAAGGCGGTTAAAGTCGCTGCTGAAACCTTCAGACCAAACCCTGAATTTGATACTGCAAGTGTCATATCAGAATTGGGAATAGGTCAGGCTCTGGTATCAGTTCTTGAAGAAGGTGGAGTGCCAGGTGTTGTTCAAAAGGTAGATATTGTACCTCCTCAAAGTTACATTGGAGCTATTGATGATTCAATGAGAACTGAACTTATTAATCTTTCAGAATTAAAGCCTAAATACTGGGATGCAGTCGATGGTCTTTCAGCATATGAGATGCTGCTTGAAAAGATTGATTCAAATCCTAATGTTGAAAGTGAAGTTCCTCAGGTTGATAAGGAAATTATTGAAGAAGCAAAAGTTGAAGTTCAAAAAACAGAGCCGGTCTCTCAAGAGCCTGCGCAGCCTCAGCAGAATGTAGCTGCTGATGTTATTGGAGGTATTTTAGGCACTGTTTTAGGAGGTCAACAACCTGCAAGCGGTAAGAAGACAAAAAAATCTGCTCAACAGAAAGCTGTTGAAAAAGCAGCTTCACAGGCAATGAATACTGCTGCCCGTGAAGTCACCAAAGGAATCATGAGAGGTATCTTTGGACAAATGAAATAAAAAAGGTGGTTAAATGGCACATCCACATAAAGACGCTATAGCAAAAAAAGACGCTCCCGCATTAATCGGGATAATAGAAGAATCAAAAAATACATATATACGCAAAAACTTAAGTATGCATTTACATGACAGTGAAATAAAACTGTTAAGAAATGTAAAAAAACATACCAAACCACATCACGCTAAAATTCGTGTAAATCAATTCGAAAAGGCTGAAAAGACAGATCTGTTCAATTTACATTTGGAATTGTATTTGAAAAAATATCAAAAATTGGAATCAAAAGGTTTAATTAAAATCGATTTGGAACCTGAAAACGGTCTTCCTTATGATTGCAGTTTAACAGGTCGTGGTCAGGAAGTATTGACTGAAATATGCTATCTTGAACATGATTGGGCTGATGAAGTTGGTATCAGCAAAGAAGATAATGAGCTTTTAAAAAGATTGGCTTTAGATTCTTTTGAAATAACTTATAATCATAAGAAAAAACAGGGATTTATATTTTAAAGAATTCATAATCCATAGCTATTGAATCATAAGCGTTTTTAATGGATTCAATAGCTTTTTTTCTATTTTTAAAGTAGTATAAATGGCTATTGCAGTTACAGTCGCTGCAACCAAAATCACTAATATAAGATGCTTGAGCTTCCAGATATTTTGACAGATTACATTCTACTTTTTTGGCAGAAACATTATATATTATCTTAACGATTCTTGCATTATCATTTTTCAAAAGGTAATCTACATGCCAGTGCATCTTTTTTTCATTGCTTAAATGTCGTTTCAGCCGAGATTCTAGCGAATTCATGGCTGATCCAACATAAACATAATTACCCTTCTTGAACTCAATTTCACCCAGTTTCTTGCCTATTTTTATTTTTGTTTTCCTTTCAACATGAATGATTAAACAGTAGCATCCTTTCATTTTAGCACTTTGCAAAAATTTTATTAATTTTTTCAGTCTAAATATATTTATGATTTTCAAACTTAAATGTAAGGGTCATGAAAATGTCTCTTCACTTCACAAATCCACATTTGAAGTTACCAAGGATGCTGAAATTGGACCTGCAGCAGATTGTATTATAGGAACTGGTGCAGATAATTCCATGCTTGACTTTTCCGATGAATTTAAATCAAAATTGGCTGATTCAAATACTAAAGTAACTGTAATTTTGAATACAGAAAATGGCCATGATGAAATCACAGGTTTTGGACATGAGGATTTGACCTTGACTCATCCGACTGATATTGTCTGCAGAAAAAGCGATTATACCTGTTCACGTACACTGATGATTAAGGCGGATAAGGCAGCAAAAGATCTTGACAGTAACTTGATTGAAGATTTAAAAAATGAAAAAATCATGGAAGTTACTATAAAATTATCTTAAAATCGTTAAGTATATATAAGTTAATAAACATACTTTTTAATAACTACTTTTGTTTTTATGCGGGGGTGGTCGAGCGGTCAAAGGCGCTAGGTTGAGGGCCTAGTGGGTCAGTCCCTTCGCGGGTTCAAGTCCCGTCCCCCGCACCATTTATATAAAATTATTTTTAAGTTAAGTTTATATTACTATATTTCACATATCTTTTTAACATGTTTATACATAGAAATCATTTAATCTTATTTGTGATTTTATTTTCAAGTTTTATTTTAATATCTTCAGTTAGTGCCTCACAACTGAATGACACTTTTTTAACAGAATATGGCGAAAATATTCTTAATAATGATTCTATTCAACAGGAATGCTCTTTTAAAGATTTATCTATACAAATTAACGAAACACCTGAAAATCAAACATTGACATTAAAAAATGATTATAAATATGTTAATGAGGATATTCATGGGATAGTGATTTCAAAATCTATAACAATCGATGGAGCAGGTCATACTATCGATGCAAACCATTCATCAAGAATTTTCAATATAACTGCAGATAATGTTGTATTGAAAAATATCAATTTTGTAAATGGAAATGCATTTGGAAAATACTATTCAAGCGATGTGGGTGGTGGAGCAATATATTGGAGCGGTTCAAATGGCCTGGTTAAAAATTGCAACTTCACTAACAACACTGGAAGCGACATTGAAGACGATCCGTTTGAAAATGAAGAAACTATTGAATCGCAGGATGGTCTTATCATTCATGTCATTCGCCCAAGGCCTATGGGGGCCCGTATAAATGAAGGCGGTGCTATTTCATGGAGAGGAGAAAACGGTACAGTAACTGAATGTATTTTTATAAATAATCATGTCGGATATCCTGATGGCGGAGGGGCAATTTGTTGGAGAGGATTAAACGGTAAAATATTAAACTCAATATTTTTAGACAATGGTGCATGGGTCGGCTCTGCTGTGGAATGGAGAGGAGACAATGGAATGATATCATCATCCAAATTCAAAAATTCAGGCTTAACCGACAATGGGATAATATGGTCTGGAAATAATGGGACAGTTAAAAATTCAATTTTGATTTCTTCTGATAACCGAGGGGTAATTAGCAGATATTCCAATGAGTTATGTGCTGATTTTAACTATTGGGGTGATGATATTTCAAATCCAAATCAATATCTAAAACCTGATAATGTTAATTACTGGTATGTTAGCACTAAAAAAGATATTCCATTTGAAGAATTGGCATTGGACAACTCATTTGTACTTGTAAAGCTTATTCCTGAAATTAGTCCGAAAATCATTTCTAAAAACTTAAAGATTTATTATAAGTCAAATAATCGGTTTAAAGTTCAGGTCTTTGATAATTCCGGAAGAATTGCCCAGTATCAGGAGGTTACATTTAACATCAATAATCATGAATATCATGCAATAACTGATGTTAATGGTTGTGCTTTCTTAAAAATTAAGGAAAAACCATGAAAATACACTATTTTCTCACAATATCAAAATATTATTGTTAAAAATAAAATTACAATAAAATCAACTTTAATAACTAAAAATCTAGTTAAAAAAGTTAAAAAATCTGTAATATTCAAAGTTAAAGTTTTAAATTCCAATGGAAAAGCCTTCAAAAAACAAACAGTCAAAGTAAAATTTAAAGGAAAAACATATAAAATTAAAACAAATAAACTTGGAATTGCCACATTTAAAATTCCAAAAAATCTAAAAATTGGAAAATACATAATCAAAACAACTTATAATGGTTTAACAAATTCCAACAAAATTATAGTTAAAAAATAACTATAATTCACTTCTTTTTTATTAATAACCTATTTATAAGTAGTTAAACTAATAATTATATATAACATAAATTTAAAGGTGATAGATATGAAAGCCGTAATTCCAGCAGCAGGTTTTGGAACAAGATTTTTACCTGCTACTAAAGCGCAACCTAAAGAAATGTTGCCAGTTTATGACAAGCCAACAATTCAATATGTTATCGAAGAAGCTGTAGCTTCCGGGATAGATGATATTTTGATTGTAACCGGTAGAAATAAGAGATCCATTGAAGATCATTTTGACAAGTCCTTTGAACTTGAACATACCCTACATAATGCCGGCAAATATAAAAGCCTCAAACAGGTTCGTGCAATCACAGATTTGGCCGACATTTGCTATGTGAGACAAAAAGAACAGAAAGGTCTCGGAGATGCAATTTACTGTGCTAAAAAGCATGTCGGAGGAGAACCGTTTGCCGTACTTTTAGGGGATTCAATCACTAAAGGACCAACTCCATGCACAAAACAGTTGATTGATGTTTATGAAAAATATGATTCATCAGCAATTTCCCTTGAAGCGGTTCCTAAAGAAAAAGTTGAAAGATATGGTATTATTAAAGGAACTGAAGTTGAAAGCAATGTTTATAATATTGAAAAACTTGTTGAAAAACCATTGGCTCATCAAGCACCATCCAATCTAGCCATTATGGGAAGATATGTATTGACACCTGATATCTTTGATAAAATCGATGAAACAGAGCCTGGTGTTGGTGGTGAAATTCAGCTAACAGACGCACTTCAAAAATTGGATGCAATTTATGGGGTGACCTTTGAGGGAAAAACCTATGATATAGGAAACAGATTCGAATGGCTGAAAACATCTATCGAATTTGCATTGGAAGATCCTGAATATAAAGATGATTTGGTCGAGTATATGGAAGAAATGATTAAAGAGGCATAATATGGAAACTCAAAGAATTTTAGTCACTGGCGGAAGCGGATTTATCGGAACCAACCTTTGCAATGAGCTTAGAAGCAGAGGCCATGAAGTTTTAGCAGTGGATTTATTGCACCATGAGGGGGAAGCCGATTTATATTCAGATTCCTATTCTGATTATGTTAGGGGAGATGTTAGAAGCTATCGTCAAATGGAAAGAATTTTTGATGATAATGATAAATTTGATTATGTTTACCATCTTGCAGCGGAATATGGAAGATGGAACGGTGAAGGATACTATGAAAAACTCTGGCAAACCAATGTAATCGGTCTTAAAAACATGATTAGACTGCAAGAAAAACTGGACTTCAGAATGATTTCATTTTCATCTGCAGAAGTATATGGCGACTATGAGGGAATAATGAGTGAAGACGTAATGGAAAATATTCCTATTTCTCAAACTTATCAAATGAATGACTATGCTATTTCTAAATGGGCAGGTGAGCTCATGTGCATGAATTCAGCTACAATGTTTGGAACAGAAACAGTACGTGTAAGACCGGTTAACTGTTACGGTCCTCATGAGGCATACTCACCATATAAAGGTTTCATTCCAATCTTCATTTATAAAGCTTTACATGGACTTCCTTACTCTGTTCATATGGGTCACAAAAGGATTATCGATTATGTTGAGGATACCGTAAGGACTTTTGCCAATATTGTTGATAATTTCATCCCCGGAGAAGTTTACAATGTAGGCAGTAAACAGGAATGGGAAAGGGACATTAAGCAGTATTCCGATATGGTTCTGGATGCTGTGGGAGTTGATGATTCACTGGTTACCTACACTCCTGCTGAAGAATTCACTACAAAAGTAAAGACTATTGACTTTTCAAAAGCTATTCGTGATTTAAAACATGATCCTCAAGTTCCACCTGAAGAAGGTATTAAAAGAACTGTTGAATGGATGAAAGATTATTATAGAATAGAATAGATATGAAATCTATTGTTATTGTTCCTGCACTAAATGAGGAAGCGGCCATTGGGCAAATTGTTGAAAAATCATTAAAATATGTTGATGATGTTCTTGTCATTGACGATGGAAGCAGTGACAACACTTCTATAATTGCCGAAAAATCTGGTGCAAGGGTAATTAAACATCCGACCAACTTGGGGAAGGGAGTTTCACTTAAGGATGCCTTCAGTGAAGTTTCAGGATATGATATTGTTGTAACAATTGACGGTGACGGTCAGCACAATCCTGATGAAATACCTGAACTGATAAATCCTATCAAAGAAAGTCAGGCAGATTTAGTGAATGGCAGCAGATATTTGGATGGCTTTGATGAGGAAACACCTGCATACAGGCGTGTCGGTCAAAGAGTATTGGATATTGCAACAAATATCACTTCCGGCACTCATGTTACTGATTCTCAAAGTGGATTTAGGGCATTCAATGGAAACACCATTAAATATTACAGATTTAGGGATACTGGTTTTGGTATAGAAAGTGAAATGCTTGCTGATGCGGCTGAACATGATTTAAAGATAATGGAAGTTCCAATCACAGTTCGTTATGATGTTGAAAATTCCTCAACTAAAGGACCTATAACTCATGGTGTTGGAGTTTTAATGAAAATTGTAATAGATAAGATTATCAGAACACTAAGACGATAATATGCAAAACAGATTAATCAAAAAAACAGGCGACGAAGTTTCTCCATTGGGTTTTGGAGCAATGAGGTTGCCTTTAAAGAACGGTAAAATCGACAGACAGAAAGCAACCGAACAAATCTATTATGCTATTGATAATGGAGTTAACTTTATTGACACTGCTTATTTATATGGTGATAGTGAGAAGTTTTTAGGAGAAATCCTAAAGGGGGAGTATAAGGACAAAGTTAAAATCTGCACAAAACTGCCTTCAATCAATGTCAGAAAGTATGAAGATATGGAATATTATCTGAATGAACAGTTAAAAAGGCTTCAAAGGGATTCGATTGATTATTATCTTATTCATTCAGTGGATTTGAAAACTGTTAACAGATTACTCAAAAAAGGACTGATTGAGTTTTTAAATAAGGCTAAAAGTGAAGGCAAAATTAAACATGTGGGCTTTTCATATCATGGTGTTAAAGAGGAGTTTGACCTCTTGATTGATGGTTATGACTGGGACGTTGTGATGGTTCAGTATAACTACTTTGATGAAAACGTTCAGGCCCGTACCGATGGAATTGAATATGCAGCTTCAAAGGGCATGGGCGTTTTTGTAATGGAGCCTTTAAAGGGAGGAATTCTTGCAGGAAAAATGCCTAGTGATGCTGAAGAAATATTTAAAAAGGCTGATTCTAATAAAACTACTGCACAATGGGCTCTTCAATGGGTTTTAAACAATCGAAATGTGAGTTGTGTATTTTCTGGAATGAATTCGATCGAGCAGATAAAGGACAATATTGAAATCGCAGATAAAACATCTCCAATGTCAATGACTTTTGAAGAGTTGGAAACCGTAGAACTGGTTAAAAGGGTAATGAGAAATGCCTTAAGGATTAACTGTTCAACCTGTGGATATTGTATGCCTTGTCCTAGGGGAGTAAATATTCCTGAATGTCTAAAAATATACAATGAAAAATATCTGTTTAATCATAAAGGATTTATGAATCCTTCTTTTTTTGATTATTATCAGTATGTTGGCGGAATTATGGGAAAAGCGGGCAATGCCGGTTTGTGCAATGGCTGTGGAAAATGCCTAAGAAAATGCCCTCAAAAATTGGATATTGTTTCAGAGCTTAAAAAAGTAAAAAAAGAGTTTGAAATACCTGCAATGAGGTATGTATTACCTATTGCTAAAAATATTGGTATTCCAATCTATAAACAAATTGTTAAAATTCTAAATCGTTAATTGTATCTTAAGTTAAGATACAATTTGATTCTTATTTTGTCTTCTATTTTCAACCATTTTTGTGATAATCTAACATCAAAACTATCATTCCATAGGTTATGTCTGATTTTTTCAGAGATTTCTGTAAATATTTTGTTATTTCTCTGCTTGGTAAAGTACTCATAGTAGTCATATGGCATCTCAATCACTTTAAATAATTTTTTATTAATATTATATGGTTTATATGATATTTAAAGCTTGTTGAAGTCACTTTGAAAAATTGCAGTCATTGAAACATCTTATTTAAACTTTTCTATTAACTATACAGTTATATACTTCAAAAACAGAAATATTAACTAAGGTGAAAAAATGAAATTTGAAGAATTGATTGCTCCATGTCCTAAATGTGGTTCAAAAGATAAAATCGCTCACAGAAAAATGTTAGACAATCATAGGGCGCATGCTGAAATGGATACTGTAAAATGTGAAGAATGCGGTTACATATTCTTTGTAAATGAAAATATGGATCCGGATGAGAAAAAACAATTATTAAACGAATTAAATAAGATACACGGTTAAAATGACATTTCATGTAATGATTATCCCTACTTTAAACTGTCCGTCAAATTGCAAATATTGTTGGGGTTCTGAAAATAAAAAAGAAATGATGGATTTGGAAATAATTGACCAGTTAATTTACTGGTTAAGTGATTTTAGAGATGATAAAGTTCATTTCACTTTCCATGGTGGGGAACCGTTACTTGCAGGTTATGATTTTTATAAAGAGGCTCTTGAAAAACTGTCAAAATTACCTAATCTTGAAGGATTCTCACTTCAAAGTAATATTTGGCTTTTAACAGATGAACTGATTGACTTATTTTTAAAATATAATGTTGTTGTAAGTACAAGTATTGACGGACCTAAAAAAATCAATGATTTCCAGAGAGGTGAGGGCTACTTTGACAAGACAATGTCCAAATTCCGATTGGCTAAGGATAAGGGTCTTATAATCAATTTTGTTTTGACTGTAACTGATTACTCCAAAGATTTCTCAGATGAACTGTATGATTTCTTTAAAAATGAAAAGATGAATCTGAAGATTCATGCAGCTCTTCCTTCTTTAAGGGGAGACAATGCAGATCCTTGGGCGCTTGATCAGGAAGAACATGGCAAATTGCTTGTTGAATGGTTGGACAAATATCTTTATGACTTGGATAAATTCACAGTAATGGATTTGGACCATATCTGCAAAAGCTCATTGAGAAGAAGAGGAACTCTTTGCACATTTGCCGACTGTATAGGAACAACTTTGGCTGTCGGTTTTGATGGTTCTATTTATCCATGTTACAGATTTGTTGGTATGGATGAGTATGTTTTGGGTAATGTTTCTCAAAATCCAAGTTTTGATGATTTGAAATCTTCTGATGCATGGGCAAAGCTCATGGAATTTAGGCAGTATGTTGATGAAAATTGTAAGAAATGCCGACATGTGAAATACTGTGAAGGAGGATGTCCTTACAATGCGATTGTTGCATATCAAACTCCAAAAGCTGTTGATCCTCAATGTACAGCTTATAAAATGATTTTTGATGAAGTTTCAAAAAGAATGAATAAGGAATTTGCAAAATCAGCATTTGGATTGGGTGCTCCTGCACCTAAAAAAGAAGGTGATCCATTCAGTATAATGGATTTGGCCATGAAACATTAGTGATTAATATGGATGAAGATATTTTGGAAATGTTGTCTGATTTGGAGCATGTTCAATGGTGTAAATGATCCCAATCAGTTTCAAAAGAAATATCTTTATTGCTTGATATTTTAGATAAATTTAATGATGATTTATCTGAACACGATTTATTGACTGTTTCTAATATAAAAGATAAATTAAATCAGTGGAACGAATTATGGGTTGATTATTCTCAGTTATCTGAACAATAAAAGGAGAAAGACCGTGCATATGCCCGTAAGGTTTTAGCTATTTTTGATGAAAAAATCTAATTATTTTTTTGAGTAATACTTACTATATAAATGAATTTAAAAAAAGTAATAACTTTATATATTTCTTAGTATAAATTAATTAATAGTAATACTTAGTATTTAAATGAATTGAAAAAAAGTAATACTTTTTGGCTGTGAGTAATTACTGAATCATTAGTTTTTTTAAAAGTTTCTATTTTTGGGGGAGACTTTTAAAAAATTTTTAAGTAATACTTGGTATTTAAATGAATTGAAAAAAAGTAATACTTAGAAGGTGTATAAAGTGATAGATGAAATAACAGATTTCTTATTTGGATTAAAAATGACAATTATTTCAGGTATATTTCTGTTGATTGCAATTATTTTCATGATTTTTGGAATAAAAGTACCTACCTATCTGGATCCAGCATGGGGAACAGTGATAATAAGTGGTATTCCAATGTTGCTTTTAGCTTTAACAAGACTGATTCGTGAAAAATGGATTTCTTCTGCATTGCTCATTGCAATTGCTATGGTGGCATCACTTTTAATTGGCGAAATATTCGCAGCCGGAGAAGTTGCTTGGATTATGGCATTGGGAGCACTTCTTGAGGATTGGACAGTTGAAAGAGCTAAAAAAGGTTTAAGAAATCTAATTAATTTAACTCCTCAAACAGGAAGAAGAATTTTAAATGGTGTTGAGGAAATTGTACCTGTTGATGCAATAAAAATAGGTGATACATTAAGGATACTTCCTGGTGAAAGTGTACCTGTGGATGGTGAAATAATAAATGGTACAAGTTCCCTTGACCAATCAATCATGACTGGAGAATCTTTACCAATTGATAAGGAAGTTGGAGATGAAGTATTTTGTGGAACCATGAATATGTATGGTGCAATTGATATTAAGGCAACCAGTTTGGGTGAAAACTCTTCACTTCAAAAATTAATCGATCTTGTAAAGGCAGCTGATGAAAAACAGGCGCCGACACAAAGAATTGCTGATAAATGGGCTACTTGGCTGGTTCCGGTTGCACTGATAATTGCAATTGTGGCATGGCTTGTTACAGGAAATATTGAAAGAGGAGTTACTGTTTTGGTTGTTTTCTGTCCATGTGCATTGATATTGGCTACTCCAACTGCAATCATGGCTGCTATAGGTCAGGCAACAAAATACGGAGTATTGATTAAATCCGGTGAGGCACTTGAAACTTTGGGCGGTTTAAATACTTTGGTATTTGATAAGACCGGAACTTTAACTTACGGTAATTTAGAAGTTTCTGATGTTATCTCCGTTAAAGATGATATCAGTGAGCTTGATTTGGTTAAACTCACTGCATCCTGTGAAAAATTAAGTGAGCATCCATTGGCTAAGGCTATTGTCAATAATGCAATTGAAGCTGAAATTGATATTGAAGAACCACAAGACTTTAAGATGTATCCTGGAAAAGGTGTTGCATGTAAAAATTCTTATGGTCAGGTATATGCAGGAAACTCCAAATTCTTATATGAAAATGATATTGATGTAAATGTTGACAGTTACTTGGACAAACTGAAACATGAAGGAAAAGCTTCAATAATCGTTGCATTAAATGATGAAGTCATCGGTTTGATTGGTTTATCTGATGTGATTCGTGAAGATTCCAAAAGCATGATTCAAAGTTTACATGATTTGGATACTGAAACTATACTGCTCACAGGAGATAACACAGAAACTGCTAATTACTTTGCATCACAAGTTGGAATAGGTAAAGTCTACGGTAATCTATTGCCACAGGAAAAGCTTGACTGGATTGAAAAACTCAAAAACGAAGGCAAGAAGGTCTGTATGATTGGTGATGGTGTAAATGATGCACCTGCACTTAAAACTGCTGACGTTAGTGTGGCAATGGGATCTGTTGGAAGTGATGTTGCAATCGAGGCAGCAGACATTGCACTTTTAGGTGATGACATCGGTAAGATACCATACCTCAAAAAACTGTCAAACTCAACATTATTCACAATCAAGGCAAACATTGCTATTTCAATGACAATCAATGCTGTAGCTATTGTCTGTTCTGTACTGGGACTGCTTAATCCTGTAACAGGAGCAATCGTTCACAATGCAGGATCATGTCTTGTTGTTTTAAATGCAGCTTTATTATATGACAGACACTTTGACGATTCAATCAAAAAGGTCGACACTGAAAATGTGGAACATTCACATTACCACTTCCACAACGACGGAGAACACACTCATTCTCACGAAGGTGTCGAAATCCTTGATGAGATTGAAACCGAAAACGGCGTAAAACATATGCATGCCCACAAACATGCATTGTCAAGACAAAGTTGTGAACCATATCACAATTAACTTTTTTTATTTTTTGTTAAATTTTTATTACTATTTTTTTTAAATTTTTCACAATAATTAAATATTAATTTGAATAATGTTAATGTAGGTATTAGTATGAATGGAAAAATAATTTTAGGGCTTCCAAAGGGAAGTTTGAATAATGTAAATAGAGGAAATACTCATCAATTGTTTGTTGATGCAGGTTATGAAGTAAGAGGTTACGAACCGGGTAACGAATCTTATGAAATTAATATTTTAAATGATGATGACATCGTTGCATTCTTGACCCGTCCGCAATCCACACCAGTTGAGTTAAACCGTGGAATGGTGGATATTGCAATTGTTGGAGAAGATTGGATTAAGGAAGAATCAGTTTTAAGGGAAACCAATACAGTCAAAATAGGCGATTTGGACTATGGTCAAACACGTTTGATTGTTGCTGTTCCTAATGATTCACCATATAACAGTTTATCTGATTTATTCAGAGCCAATAAAGATAGAAAAACTCCAATTTTATGTTTCACTGAATATCCTAATTTAACTAGAAAGTTTATCATGGAAAATGAAGTATATCAGGAACTTTACGGTGATTCCGTACCCTTCGTTCAGGTCAGAGGTCTGACTGACGGTGACAATGAAATGGTGCAGGTTATCAACTCTGATGGTGCTACAGAAGTGTATATTGCTAAAGGGGCTGATTTGATTGTTGACAATACTCAAACCGGCAGTAGCTTAAGAAAAGCAGGATTAAAAGAAATCGAAACAATTCTACATTCTTCAGCAGGCCTTTATGCAGGTGTAAGCTGTACTGGTGAGAAACTGGATAAGGCTAAAATGATTTATGAACAGTTGTTTGGTGCAATAACAGCTAAAAAATACTTCGACGTTAAGTTCAACATCGCTAACGATAAAATTGATGATGTTTCTAATTACTTAATCGATAATAAGCTATGTGCTGATGAGCCTACAATTACTCCGGGTTCTGATTTCTCACAAATCAACGTTTTGATTCCTAAGGCAAAATTCCCTGAAATGGTTGATGCCATTAAAGGATTTGATGCTACTTCAATAATTAGAAATGATTTAAAACAGTTAATTGAATAATCATTTCTTTCATTTTCTTTTTTTT
>NZ_JAFUHT010000067.1 GCF_017468685.1 Methanobrevibacter sp. | reverse complement strand
GAAAAAAATTATGGACCCTGTAACATTAGGTGTAGTTGCATTAATGGGTGCAGTTGCTACTATCGGAGGGGCTGCAGAGGACTTAGAATCTGATATCGGTTCTCAAAGTAACCCTAACTCACAAGTTCAACTTGCTCCACAAATGGGACATTTACACCGTATGATAAACAAGGCGGCTTCTGGTGAACCGGTCGCTTATGGTGTTTGGTGTGGTGTTGCTGGTGCTATTGCATACTTAGTAATGTCTTTAGGTATGTTACCTATCGTAGCTATTGCAATGGGTGCTTGTGTCGCTGCTTTTGTTCACGCTATTTATACTGTTACATCCCACATGGGAAGGATTGTTGGACAATCCCAATTTGAACAACCATTATTTATGGATGTATTAACTCAATCTTTAGGACCTATCGTAGGTCACGGATTTATTACTAGTTTTTGTATTGTCGGAATTTCTTACTTAATGACCATTCCATTGAATGGTACCCCATTACACGTATTCCCATTACCACTCTTAGCAATGCTCTGGGGTATTGCTCTTGGTGCTATCGGATCTTCAACCGGGGACGTTCATTATGGTGCTGAAAGTGAGTATCAAAAATTCGAATTTGGTGGAGGAACCCCTGTAGCTATTCAAGGGGATATCGTTACTAAAGCTCCATTAGGTGCTAAAAACTCTATGGATGTTGTAAACTTCTGTGCTAAATTCGGTGGACCATTAACTGGTTTCTGTTTCGGTCTCGTTGTATTCTTTAGTTTCTGGAATACAGTAGTATTTGGAGTATATGGTGGTATTATTGTTGGTATTATAATCATCATCTTATTAGTTATCATGGATGACAGATTAGAAGTATTTGCAAGAAACCAATATGGACCATATGAGGAAGAATAAGGAGGTTTCGATTATGGATCCAATTAGTTTAATTTTATTCATCGCAATCGGTGGTATTATGATTGGTGCAGGTGTGCACTTTATTCCTGTAGGAGGAGCTCCTGCGGCTATGGCAACCGCTACTGGTGTAGGTACTGGTACTGCTATGTTAGCTGCTGGTGCAGGTTTAACAGGACTTATTACTGCTGCAACAATGACAGGTGAACCATTTTATATAGTAGGTATCGGTGGTGCTATTGGTGCTATGATTATGATGGGTATTACTATGCTCATTGCAAACTTAATCTACATCTTCGGTGTAGGTATTGTTCCTGCTGCATCCAAAGTACCTGTAGACTGGATTACCAAACGTAACCAAGAAGCATACAAAACTCCTGGTACTGAAGGTCACGGTGTACCTTTAACTTCTTTTGTAAGTGGTCTTATCGGAGGTCTTCTCGGTGGTTTCGGTGGTGGATTAGTCTACTTCGGAATTTACAATGCTGTACAAGACAGTACATTTGTAACTGACCCTGCTGTAAGTATCGGTTTAGCTGCTATTTTAGGTGTAGGTGTGTTCTTTATTAATTCTGTAATTGCTTCATATAACATTGGTGGTACCATTGAAGGTATGCACGATCCAAAATTCAAAAGAATTGGTACTGGAGCTCTTGCATGTGCTATCGCATCTATCGTTGTCGGAATCTTTTGTATTATTTTAACTGGAGGTATTTAAAATGTCTGCTGGTGGAAGTGCTGATGGTGCAGCTGCAGGTGCAGTAAGTTCAACACATTTACTTATTTTAGGTATTGTTGGTGGATTACTTGCTATTTATCTCACTGGATTTTTAGGTGATGCTGGATCTGTTATTGCAGGTCTTGGTGCTGTTTGTGCTATCGTATGGGGATCAGATGCTATTCGTAGAGTAGCAAGTTACGGTTTAGGTACTGGTGTACCCTCTATTGGTTACATGTCTTTATCCGTTGGTGTAATCTCTGCTTTAGCAGGTATTAGTTTAGCAACTATTCTTAACATTGCTATTATTGGACCTATTGCAGCTCTTGTTATTGCTGTAATTATTGGTGCTATTATCGCTTTAGTTGCTACTAAAATTGTAGGAATGAAAATACCTATTATGCTTCAATGTACTATTGAAATTGCTGGTGCTGCATGTTTATCAATTCTTGCATTCTCTGTTGCAATCGCAGGTTCATATGACATGACTGCTATTTACGAAAATGTAGTTGCAACTGGTTTCATTGCAGTATTATTTATCTTATGTACTATGGCTATCCAACATCCATTCAACGCATGTTTAGGACCTAACGAAGATCAAGTCAGAACTTTAAAATGTGCAGCATCTACTGCATTCTTATCCATGACTCTCGTTGGTTTATTATCTGTTGCATCTGGTGGATTCGGTTGGTTCATCGTATTCATAGTAGGTTTAATTGGTTGGATTATCTCATTCAGAGCATTTGTAGTTGCTTCATGTAATGATGCTGCATCAACCAAATGGGCTGGATTATGGCCTAAAGTGGAACAATAGATTAGGAGGAATTAAATATGGCTCAAATGTTACCTATGATTCAGGTTGTACCTGAAATGAATTTCGCATTAGACCCTTCAACTGGGGTTATCGGATCATCTTTAGGTTCAGGAATTGTTCTCCTATCTATGGATGATGTAAACGAACAAGTAGCAAAAGTCGAATTGGCTGCTGATGAATTAATGGCTTCATTAGACCCATACACAAGTCCTGTTGGATCTTACCCTGGAAGGGAAGGTTCTTATGTTACTGCAGGATTATTAACTAACATGGTATATGGTTTCTTGTTAGCTACATTCATTATATTTGCTGCATTACCAATTTTACAAGCAATGGGGGTATTATAGATGGCTGATAAAAAAGCTCCTGCAGATGGCTGGCCGGTTATTAGTGGGGATTACATTGTAGGTGATCCTGAAAGCCCTGTTGCAGTAACTACTCTCGCTTCTCACATTGAAGCTGAGTTATCT
Source organism: Methanobrevibacter sp. (assembly GCF_017468685.1). Taxonomy (NCBI): domain Archaea; kingdom Methanobacteriati; phylum Methanobacteriota; class Methanobacteria; order Methanobacteriales; family Methanobacteriaceae; genus Methanobrevibacter; species Methanobrevibacter sp. Next base: position 7,739 of record NZ_JAFUHT010000067.1, on the reverse strand, counting down.
GGAGCAGCTATTGCAGGTCCATGTAAAACAGAAAACTTAGGAATTGAAAAAGTAGTTGCAAATATTATTTCTAACCCTAATATTCGTTTCTTAATATTAGCTGGTGCTGAAGTACAAGGTCACATTACTGGACAAAGTTTTAAAGCTTTACACGAAAACGGTGCTGACCCTGACAAAAAGAAAATTATTGGTGCAACTGGTGCTATTCCTTTCGTAGAAAATGTTCCTCTCGAAGGTGTTGAAAGATTCCAACAACAATTAGAAATTGTTGATTTAATCGATACCGAAGACATTGGAGCAATTCAATCAAAAATTAATGAATGTGTAGAAAAAGATCCAGGTGCTTTTGAAGAAGAAGCTATGGTTATTTCTGTAGATGAAGACGGCGGAGAGGAAGAAGAAGGAGAAGCAGTTAGAGTTGTTTCTGCTGAGACCGCTCTTATCGAATCAAGAATTAGGGATATAAACACTAAAATTGATATGGTCGGTGCTGTCCAAAGAAATATGGCTGGTAATTATGCAGGTAAAGTCCAAGGTATAATGATCGGATTAGCTTTTACTTTAATTATTGGAGTTTTATTCTTGTTATAGGAGGACATGATTATGGTACAAATTTCAAACAAACCAAATATCGGTGGAATGAAAACTGCAGCAGATGATGCTGAATACAGTGCAAAACTCCTTGCAAGAGAAGGTAAATTATTTGCTGGTTTACTCGCAACAAGATTTAAAGGTTTTGCTTACGGCGCATGCATTGCAATACTTTTAATTGTAATTATTCCTTTAATTGCAAAATTAGCAGGATTTTAGAGGTGTTTAGAAATGAGTGAAGAAAATTCAATACCTCAAGTAATGGTTTCTACTGATGAAGTTAACGCTGCTATTGCTAAATTAGATGAAGCAGAAGAAAAAGTTGATTTCACTGTTGGAGAATACTATCAACGTTTAGGCCAACAAACTGGTAGAGATGTTGGTATATTATATGGTATTATAATTGGTTTAATAATTTTAATTGTTGCTATAAAATTCGGTATAGCTTCAATGTTAACTGCCTTGTTATAGGAGGTTTATACTTATGTTTAGATTTGAGAAAGAACAACTCGTCGTTGATATTGCTGGAATGAAAATGGGAGGTCAACCTGGTGAATACCCTACCGTTTTAGCAGGTACAATCTTTTACGGCGGACACAACATTATTAGTGATGAAAAAGAAGGTATCTTTGATAAAGATGCTGCTGAAGAAAGAATTAAAACTATGGAAGAAATGTCAGATGTAACCGGAAACCCTTGTGTAGTACAAACTTTCGGTGCAACTCCTGAAGCTATGGTAAAATACTTAGAATTCGTAGGAGATGTATGTGACAAACCTTTCCTTATAGATTCAACTGCAGCTGCTGCAAAAATTAAAGGGGTAGAATATGTTCAAGAAGTTGGATTAACTGAAAGAGCTGTTTACAACTCCTTAAGTATGGCTGCTGAACCTGAAGAAATCGAAGCTGTTAAAAACTCAGACATCGATGCATCAATTCTCTTAGGTTTCAACCCAATGAACCCTGGTGTTGAAGGTAAAATTGAAATCTGGGAAACTGGTGGAGGAGTAATTGACCAAGGTATTCTCGAAATTGCTGATGAATGTGGAATTACCAAACCTTGGATGGACGTAGCTGTTACTCCATTAGGTCAAGGTGCAGGACCTGCAGTAAGAACTTCTTTCGCAGTTAAATCCAAATGGGGTTACCCTGTAGGATCTGGTATTCACAACGTTCCATCCGCATGGGACTGGTTAAGAGGATACAAAAAAGAACACAAAGAAGCATGGCCTGTTTGTGATATCGGTTCTAACATCGTTCAACAAATGGCTGGTGGGGACTTCGTTCTCTTTGGACCAATCGAAAACGCTAAATTAGCATTCCCTGCTTGTGGTATGGCAGATATTATGATTGCTGAAGCAGCAAAAGAAATTGGTACTGAACCTGTAGAAGACCACCCAATTAACAAATTATTATAGATAAAAAGGGTCCCGATTAGATGATTCATTTCATCTAATCATCTTTTCTATTTTTTTAATATTTTTAACTATCTTTCAAAAAGTTTTAATAAAATTTATATTATCTTAATAAGATATTATTAATTAACTTTATATTTTGGAGAGTTTAATAATGTCTTTTTTAAGTAAAATTTTCAAAAAAGGTCCTAAGCCTATCATTGCTCATTCTAAAGAGGGTAATTTAGCTTCTTTAAGAGCTCAAAGGGCAGGTCCTGCAAGTCCGGGTGCTGTTCAAAAACCGGATACTTTTTATGTAACTGCTTCTGTTGAATTAGGAAATACAACAACAAAATCCATTGTCATGGCCACTAATTTAAACACTAGTGAATCCTATTTATTAAATAAAACTGTTAAAATGACAAGGGATATCAGACCACCTAAACCTAATGAAGATGTTTTTGGTAAAACTGTTTGGGGTATTGAATTATCTAAAGAAGCTGTCACTGAATTAATTAGAGATACTGTTTTAGAATCTTTAAGAAAATGTAATGTTGATAAAGATGAGGATTTGGACTTTGTTGTAAGATCAACAGGGGTAACTGCAGGTTTTGCTACTGCTGAGGAAGCAGGACAATTAATTATTGCTTTGGCTGATGGTTGTCTTGAAGCTGATATTCCGCCTAGAAAAATGTCTCCTGCAATGGGTATTAATCAACTTCCTGAAAGATTGCAAAAGCATTCTCTTTTAGAAAATATTTTGTTTGATGGTGCTGTTGTAAGTGTTGTTCCTCCGGAAGGTAAGGAAACTGTTGCAAATGAGATGGAAGGGGAACTTGTTACTGCAGGTATTAAGTTAGGTGCTAAATGGACTGATGTTGATTACAGAAATCCTTGTGTTTCTCTAGATTTTGGTTCAACATTGGCTGGACGTATAGTTAATGATAATGAACCTTATGCTAATACTGTTGGAAACTTCTTAGGTCTTGCGGGGGTAGTTAGTGATTCTTTAGCAAGGGGTTCCGGTCAGATTGATAAGAAAAATGGTGCTGCATTAGATTTATATTCTGAAAAGGCAATGAAAAAAGCTGATCATAAGAAAGCAGAAGCTAATGCATTAGAGGCTCATAAATTAATTAATATTACTAAAGTACCTGTTGATGTTGATAGATTTGGTACAGTTCCCGTTAATCCGGAAGCTGCTGAAAAAGCAGGTACTACTTTAATCGGATGTGATGTAGGGTTTAATGGTGATAAACTTCCTGAACTTATGGAATTGGGTGCACAATTCTATGATGCTGATGGACTTCCAACATTGCTTTCAACTCTTGACTATGTAAGTACAAACATTGTTAAAAGGGTTTTGGATGTTGCTTTTGCTGAAAATGTTATTGTTCCTGGATCTGCGTTAGGTATTACTGGAAGGGCAGGTATTACCGGTCGTAAGCCCGAACTTATTTTAGAAGCTGTTCAAGATAAATTTGAAAATGTGGTTTTTGTTGAAGATGGTCTTGCTTTAGGTTCTGCAATTATGGCTCGTTGTATGAATTCTATGGGTACGCCTAAAGTCCCTATTGGTGGTAAACAAGGTGGAAGATGCATCCTTAAAGATCGTATGAAAATGGCTGGCGGTAAATTCGCTTAGATAATTGTGGTTTATCATGATTTATGCAATTTTGATGGCTGGAGGTATGGGAACTAGACTTAAAGTTCCTGTTGAAAAACCTCTTTTCAAATTACATGATAAACCTTTAATTAAATATGTGCTTGACAATTTAGAATCATCTAAATTAATCGATGAAATAGTTATTGCTGTTAGTCCTAATACCTGTGAAACCACTGATTATTTGAAATCATTGGATGGTGATTTTACTATTTTGGATACTTCCGGTGAGGATTATTTAAAGGATTTATCTTATATTTTGGATTATTTTGAAAAACAGTCTAAAAAAGACATTTTACTTTTTATTAATGCTGATTTACCATTTATTTCAACAGAAACTATAGATTATGTTTTAGATTATTATTTAAAACAGGATAATGATGCATTATCTGTCATTGTTCCTGTTGAAGTATTTGATAAATTACGTCTGGATTATTCTTATGAATTTAATGGATGTGTTCCGTCAGGATTAAACATTCTTAGAAGTGAAAATATTATTCAGGACGAGACTCAATTGGTTCTTGATAAGGTTGAATTGGCATTAAATATTAACACAATTCCTGATAGTGAAATAGCAGAAAAGTTATATTATGAATATTATATTTAAATATAATGAAGTTATAATAATTATATAATTAATAGTTATTTTTATGGTGATTCAATGGATAATAAACAACAAATTCCAAAAAGAGAAGAAAAATTATGGAGCGAAATTAAAAATTATCAAGTAGCTACCAACAATGCTCGTATTCTTGGAGTATTAGATGAATTAATTATTAACGAAAAAACTGGTAAAATCGTTGACATTGCAATTAGAATAGAAAGTGACCGTAATATTCATGTTAAAGGTGCAAAAAGAAACGGTGACTTGTTATTAGTTCCTTTTGCTAAAGTTGAAAAAGTCGGCGAATTTATTATTGTAACTGAATAATTTCAGTTATTTTTCTATTTTTTTGGTCATTTATTATAACAATGTTATATGCCTTATTTTTATAAAACAATTGTTATATTTTCTTTTTTAAGATAACTATTTATATTTTGTAAATTAAAGTTTTATTGTATAACAAATTCATATTTATTCATAAAAAGGTGATTATATGTTACTTGAAATTGAAAATTTGGTTGTTAATGTGGCCGGAAAACGAGTTTTGAAGGGTGTAAATCTTTCCATTGAAGAAGGTGAAACTCATGTTCTTTTAGGGCCAAATGGTGCTGGTAAAAGTACTTTATTTTTGACTATTTTAGGTTTTCCACAATATGAAGTAGTTGAAGGTTCTATAAAATTTAAAGGTCAAGAAATCACTGGCTTAACAACTGCTGAAAGAGTACAATTAGGTTTAGGAGTTAGTTTCCAAACTCCTCCAGCAATCAGAGGAGTTTCTGTAAGAGATTTACTTAAAATTGAATCTCATCAAGAAATGGATGAAGATTTAAATCCAAGAATGAAAGAATTAGCTGATCAACTTAAATTCAGTGACGAATTTTTAGACAGGGATGTTAATCTGGGATTTTCTGGTGGTGAAGTAAAACGTTCTGAAATTTTACAATTGCTTGCTCAAATGCCTGATTTCACAATGTTTGATGAACCGGATTCCGGTGTGGACATAGAAAATGTTGAATTAATTGCTTCTGAAATAGGTACATTACTTGATAAAGATAAACCTCAACGTTCAAGAAAAAGAAGTGGGCTTTTAATTACTCATTTAGGTTACATTTTAAATTTTGTAAGTGCTGATAAGGCTCATGTTTTAATAGATGGTGCGATTTCTTGTTCTGGAAATCCTTCAGAAATTTTAGAAGATATTAGAAAAAATGGTTTTAATGGATGTGTTGAGTGTGCGCAATGTTTATGAGGATGCTGAAAGAGCAAAGGATAAAAAAGCACCAATCGGTGCAGATGTTACTATAGAAAACTTCACTGATGAAACTGTTAATGCTTTAGACATGATTGATGATTTGGATGATTTAAGCAAACAGACCAAAAATGATTTATTAAAAGTGGGTGTCGACACCGAAGAAAAAAATAGATCAGGTTCATTTTTACAGGTTGACCAAAGTAATATTTTCACAAACAACTCCATGTCCGATTCTATTGAAGTCATGAACATTGGTGTTGCATTGGATAAATACAGCTGGGTTGAAGATTATCTTTGGAATGTAGTAAAACCTGATGCAGATAAATACACTGCAAAAACCGCTTTAAGAGAAAAGGAAGATGGTGTTAAAAGCGGTTATTTTGTAAGATCCCTTCCAGGCACTAAAGAAGTAATGCCTGTTCAGGCTTGCATGTTTATCAGTGATGTTGATATTATGCAAACTGCTCACAATGTTATTATTGCTGAGGAAAATTCTGAATTGCATTTAATTACAGGCTGTGCAACCGGTTCTGATATTGAATCTGCAATGCATGTGGGTGTTTCTGAAATGTATTTAAAACCGGGTTCTAAAATTACTTTTACAATGGTTCATAATTGGGCTGAAGAAGTTGAAGTTCGTCCTAGAACCGGTGTAAATGTTGGAGATAATGCTACTTATGTTAACAATTATATTTTAACAAGTCCGGTAAGTACTATTCAATCTTTCCCTACTGCTTATTGTAATGGTAAAAATTCAAGAGCTATCTTCCAAAGTATTCAGGGAGGTAAAAAAGACTCTATTATTGATGTTGGTTCCAGAGTTTTATTAAATGGTGAAGGTGCTAGAGGAGAAGTTATTTCCAGAGCTGTTTCTCAGGATGAATCTAAGATTTATGCTCGTGGACATTTGGCAGGTACTGTACCTACAGTTAAAGGCCATTTGGAATGTCACGGATTGGTTTTATCTGATGACAGTTTTATATATGCTGTTCCTGAACTTGAAGCCAGTTCTGCTAATCTTGAAATGTCTCACGAAGCAGCAGTTGGTAAAATTTCTGAAGATGAAATTAATTACTTGACCTCTCGTGGAATCAAGGAAGAAGATGCAGAATCCATGATTGTTAGAGGATTTTTAAATATGGATATTACTGGGCTTCCTGATGAATTGGCTGAGCAAACTCAGAATATGATTGATATGAGTCTTGATGGAATGTAATTCCATCTTTTATTTCTTTTTTTCTATTTTTTTAAAACTTTGTTTCATAGTATATAAACTTTTTGGCTTATTTTTCTAAGTAACCTTTATATTAATTATTAATGAAATATATTAATCAGTACATAATGTAATGCTGAGCTAGCTCATTACGTACGTAAATTGTGATTTTAAGGTATGCCTAAACAGTATTACCTTAAGAAAAATTTTAAAATTTTTTAAAAAACTTTAAAATTGAGTTTTGAAAGACGCAAGTTTTTCTAAAACGCGAAAAAAATATTTATAGAGGAGGAGAAACTCTATGGCTGATGATGTAAAAATTGTAATGTTTTGTTGCAACTGGTGTTCCTATGGAGGAGCAGACACAGCAGGTACTGCACGTATGCAATACCCACCGAATATTAGAGTTATTCGTGTAATGTGTTCTGGAAGAATTGACCCACAATTTGTTTTAAAAGCATTCCAAGAAGGTGCTGATGGGGTATTTGTAGCTGGATGTCACATGGGTGACTGCCACTATGATGCTGGTAACTACAAATTGGATCGTAGAATGAGATTAATCTACAAATTAGTAGAAGATATGGGAATTGGAAAAGAAAGAGTTCACCACGATTGGATTTCCGCATCCGAAGGTGAAAAATTCTCTGAATCTGTTAAAATGATGGTTAACAGAATCAAAGATTTAGGTCCAGCTCCATTAAAACAACAATTAGATGCTGAAAGATAAATTGGAGGAGTTAAATATGGCAGATAAAGTTAAAATAGGAACCATGTGGTTAGGCGGATGTTCCGGATGCCACTTATCCATTGCTGATTTCCACGAATCCTTAATTGATGTTATGGAATTTGCGGATTTCGAATTTTCCCCTGTGCTCATGGATACTAAATATGATGAAGTACCTGAGTTAGATATTATTATCGTAGAAGGTGGAATCAGAAACGACGAAAACAGAGAATTAGCTGAAATGTTAAATGAAAAAGCTAAAATGGTTATTTGTTACGGAACCTGTTCCTGCTACGGTG
>NZ_JAFUHT010000066.1 GCF_017468685.1 Methanobrevibacter sp. | reverse complement strand
TAATAAATACATAGTATTATTTTTTTGATGATTTAAATGAATTCTTACCCACAATTGTTTAAAAGCAAAAAAACAAGAGAAAAAGCAAAATTTACAATAAAGTTGAAAAAGACTTCAATTTTTACATTTAAACTTGAAAAACAAGTGAATATAGAGGAATGCACAAATCTTATCCAATATTGCTGTGGATTTTCAACTAAATCATTTACATCAATTATTAAAAAGTATAAAGTTTTTCCTATTAAAGTTTTAGAGCAACCTGAAAAAAAATAAATAAAGGTATATAACTTACCTTTTTACACTAACCGTATGAATCATTCCTCTTTTTGATAGTCAATAATCGCAAATATCCTTTTGATGCTTGAATATGCAGTTTCAATAGATGCCATAGAGGTGCTTAAACTTTTAATAGGTTTGGTCAATAACTGTCCATACATGATTACTGCCAATAGGGTTCCCAGTTGTATTTCACCAACTGATAAAAAGTAAACGCCTGCCATATAAACGGTTATGTTACTTACATTTGTTAAAAGGGTTGTAACAGGCTCCATAATATTGGTAACGTTTCTGGATTTGGCATAATAGTCAATTACCGTTTGGTTGATTTTTTTAAATCCTTTTTCATGGAATGAATCACGATTTGTGAGTCCCCTTTCAAAATAGCTCATCAGTCTACCCAAATGTTTTTGATGACCATCATAATGGGCTTTGGATTTATAATCGCATAAGGAAAAGGAAATTATATAAATCGGCACTATCACCAGATAAATTAAACTCAATCTGAAGTCCGTCATCATCATCAATACAATTACAAGGACTATAGACAGGATTTGCGCATAGATTTCAGAAATTTTTGAAGAAACAAACTCCCTGATGTTCATCACATCATTGTTTAATCTGGACATGATGAGACCCTTTGAGTTTTCCTGAATGAAACCTGATCCAACAGCATCAATCTTGTCAAATAGTTTCATCCTTAAATTATAAGCCACTTTTTCACCAGTAATGCCCATAATTCTCTTTGGAGTTAATTTTAACAGATACCCTGCAGAATACAATACCATCAACAAGGCCAAGTTAATGTAGATTGCAACATCATTAGAGGAATTCACATTGGAACTCAATAAATTAACGGTCTTTCCTGCAACTTTAGGGGCATAAACCATGCACAATGTGGATATAGTAAGCAAAATCATTGATATTATTACTTTGACCCTGTCATCATTTAATATTAGAGTGAATTTTTGAGAGATTTCTTTTCTTTCATCCCATATGCCCTTATTCTGCCAGGACACATCTTCCTCTACAATTTCTATTCTTTTTGGATTATCTGTGTTTTTGGATTTTATTGTTTTATCTTCCAGGTTCAAAACTTCCTCCAAACGCACAGAAGTGGCATATGCACGTGGCCACCTGTCAATCAATGCCGGAAGAACCGCCAAGGTGCTGACGAAGTAGGCAACATATATCAGAATAATAAATGAATCCACAACACTGTCGGTTTCAAAGCCTATTGTGTATCCGGAATTGACCATTGCAAATGTAACTAAAACAATGACATATAACCCCCATAATAATACAGGGCCAAGGTAATATTGGCTTAAGGTATAGGTAACATTCTTGTCATAGGAATTCTCACATGCCTTTTCAAATTCAGCTTCATACTCCTGTTTATTGAATGAAACTCTGTTAGCTATATCACTGATTTTGGATAAAAACAACAGGTTCAGTTTTCCGTATGTCTTTTTGGCTCTGAAAAATATTTCTACAATCTGTTTCATTCTCCAAATTAGAATCCCTGCAAGAACACCAACAAATCCTAAGAAAAATAGTGCATAAGTTCCGTCAATCAATGCTATTTCATATACAATTGCTATGAATGTAACCGGAATCAGCATTAACTGTGTGAGTATCATCACGATAAAACCCTGTTCTGAGGACATTCCCCTGGTTGACCGTGTAACCAGTCCTGAAATTTTAAATTGTGCGAGTTCTTCACTAGGCAGGTTCATAAGTATATGAAATATTTTTTCACGGACAGTATATGCGGCATTTGAAGCCACTTTTGTTGAGAGAAAGGAAATGATATAAATGGCAATCATTGAAATGACTGTATACATTAACATGTATGATCCTGATTTGATAAGCAAATCGATGTTCTGTTCTTTAACTCCAGTCAAAGCTGCACTGAACAAATCAATTATTTCCATTTGAAAGAATGTCTGAATGATTATCAAAGCGAAAATAAACAATATAGTTTTCCATTGGAATTTTAATGAAACCTTCAAAAACTTTCTCATGAATATAATTTAGTTTTTAAAATGATATATATATTATTGTCAAATCGAAGGTTATGCTAAAAAATATTCGCATATAACCCAATAGTGCAAAAAAGCTCTTTGAGTCATTACATTTTATCTATTTTTTAAAACAAACTTTAACTAAACTATTTATATCTTTAATTCATATAATAAACACATATGACTTTTTATAATTGGGTCAAGACATAATGCAGTATGTTGAATTACAAAGAGTTGCTCATATATAATATTAAAGAGGACAATTAACATGAATATTAGAGAAATAATCAAGGATGCTTTTCTATTTCCATCAAAGAATACCGGGAGATTTGCAATTTATCTTCTTTTGTCAGTGCTTATGGTAGGATTTGCCCTAGGAGGCATTTTTACATATGCATATGGAATTATTGATGCTGAAAATTATTTGACCGGAGGAATATACATTATAATCTCCATACTTATCGGATTCCTAATCTTCGGTTATCACATCAAGGTTATTAAGTCAGGAATTGAACATGACAACAATGTCCCCGTCTTTGAATTGTATGAAGATTTTATGACCGGTTTTGATAATGTTCTTGTTTTAATACTTTACTTCATAACTCCAACATTAATTGTTATGCTTGTAGGATTTGGTACAAATCTTTTTGGTAACGCCATGGATGTTGTAAATGAATTTGCCTTACAGATATTCAATGTTTACATTATGGATTTGCCCCTAGACATTGCAGTCAATGCAATATCTCCAGTATTAATTCCTTTCTTGAATTCTTTTGCCATTACTCTTACTGTTGCTTTAGTAGTATTTTTAATCTTTTCAATCCTTTATTTAATGGCTGAAACAAGATTGGCAAATACTGGCAGTTTTAGACAAGCTTTAAATATTTTTGAAGCAGCTAAAGACATAACAAGAATTGGTGTGGGCAAAGTAGTTTTATTAGTGTTAGCAATTGTTGTCGTCATTGCAATTATTGAGATTATTCTAACAATCGCATTAATATTTTATCCGTTTTTAGTATCAGTTCTTTACATTATACTAACTCCATATGTAGTATTAGTTTCTCAAAGAGCCCTCGGATTATTATATTCGGATATAACTTAATCATATAAAATAAAAACATGAAATTAAATTATAAAAAGTAAGAATAAATATTCAGTGGATGTTAATATGGACATAACAGAAATAATAAAAAGAGCAGTTGTATTTCCATCAAAAAACTTAGAGATATTATCAATTTATGCTATTATGTCAGTGTTGGCTGGAGCATTTGCTGTTGAAGGAGTAGTAACATTTATATCTGGAATTATAAACATTGCAAATTTCGTGATTGGGGCAACATATATTGCAATTGCAATAATAATCGGAATTATTACCCAAAGGATATCTGTTCAATGTGTTAAATCCGGAATTGAGTTGCAGGATAAAATACCTGATTTTAAATGGTGGGGAAATTGGGGTCTCGGTTTAAAGAAAATCGTTATCACAATATTCTACTTTATAGTTCCTGCATTGATTGTCATATTTATTGCATTGATTACAAATGTTTACGGCAACCTCATAAATATCGCTCAAGCAATAACTGTACAGATTTCCCCTATTCTTATGGGAAGCATTACTGCTGAGGATGCAATAACTCAGGCATCATTTCCATTATTTGTTTCATTAGCAATTACCCTTGCCGCAGGTTTACTTTTATTTTTAGTATTTTCATTCTTCCAGGTTATAGCTGAAGCAAGATTAGCACATACTGATAGTTTAATAAAATCTTTAAATTTTATTTCAGCTGCAAAAGACCTGAAAATGATTGGTGTAGGTAAAGTAATCCTATTGTCCATAATAATTTTGGTGATTGTCGCAGTTATTGAGCTGATTTTAACATTTATCTTTGATCATTTAGTGGTCTTGTCAATTCTTAATCTTGTGATAACACCATACATTGCATTATTCAGTCAAAGTGCAATGGGATTTTTATATTCTGATATAGTTTAATTCTTAAACTATACCTCTTTTTTTATCATAACTAGTTATGATTGATATTTTCTGAATGCATATGCAAGAATTGAACCTGCAAAATTCTGCCAGACTGAATAAATCGCTCCGGGAACTGTTGCCTGGGACAAATTTGGAAAATGGGTTTTTGCAAGGCTTGTTGACAAACCTGAATTTTGAAATGCAATTTCAATAGCTATTGTAATTATCTGCTTT
>NZ_JAFUHT010000065.1 GCF_017468685.1 Methanobrevibacter sp. | reverse complement strand
ATCCTTGAATTACAGCTTTGTTCGGATTGTAATGTTGGGTTGGGTTTGATGCCGCATTTTTGTTTTTGAAGGTATATGCTTTAATACAAACTGCTTTTCCCTGAGCACTGTAATCTATGATGTTGTCGCCGTTTTGATATATTGAAGTTCCACTGAAAAAGTATTGTCTTGAATTTTCAAGAACTGGTGCATATTTTGTTTCAATTTGCACTGTAAAACTAGTGTTTTTGCCGACAGCAACTTTTTTGTTTAGTTTAACTGTTTCAAATCCGCTGAATTTTGATTTACCGCTTTGGGTGTAAACCTGTTTGCCGTTTACAAAAATTGTTATTTTATAGTTTTGATTAGCAGTAAAGAAGTATGTGCCGACAGCTGCAATCATTTCACCTTCCATGCTAGTGTAGGTATTTTTGTAAAGTATGTCATTGCCTCTTTCGCTTTTGTAGTAGTCTCCTTGAAAAGCGGCAACGTCATATTGATAAAGCCTGTCGTAGACTTCTGTATTGTTGATTACATAACCTACTGCATAATTAAATCTAAGCGGTGCATCGTAATATGAAAGGTAGAAATAACCGTTATCTCCCCATTCGGTTCCCCAGCTGTTTTTACAAATCCATGCGCCGTCATGGCCAGGATCTATTTTGAAGTTGCCTCTGGAGAAGTTGTCATCCCATCCTACTACTGTAACGAAGTGGTTTCCTAAACTTTGATTGTTACAGTATGACGCTTTTGTATTTTGGTTGTAATAGGCATTGTTGGGATTTGCTCCGTTTACGAAAACAGTCAATGCCCCGTAATTGATTAGAGCATCCTTCATTGAAGTTATATTTACAGGATCAAGGATTACTGCATCTGTAATGTGGTAGCTGTTGTCGGTAAATATGATTGGAGATATTTTTCCAAGTTCATCATATTTGTCGTTTTCAGTGTTTACAACACCTAACCAGCTTAATATGTAACTTAATCCTCCGAAAATGTAGCCTCCTTCAGTCATGGAAGGTTTTCCGTAAATTGAATATCTGATACCTGAGTTTTGTATGTTGTTGTTGGAGATATCTAATTTAATTCCGGTTGCTTTTAGGAATGCGGATTCAAAAGCGCCGGTAGTACCGAATGCCCAACATGCTCCATTTCGTCCTTGGTCTTCAACAGGAGTCACCACTCCAAAGTCACGTAAGTCAAATTTAGCATCATTAACACTTCCATTTACTGCAATTGGATTTAAAACGATTTTTTTACCTGGAAAATCTACGAATGTAGCGAATGTCTCATCATTAAATTCGTATTTATCGTTGCTTTTTGAGAAAAGCCCTTTATAATATGAGCCCTCTTTAAGGAAGTTTCCATGAATTCCCTCTTTGTTGTTTTCAAATGTGGAATTTATTGCTGTAATGAAGCTGGCAAATGAATATATTGCTCCGCCTTCAAAAGCTGTGTTATCTATGAAATTACAATATTCAATTTCCTGGCTGCCGTAGTCCAGATACATTGCTCCTCCGTTAGCGAAGTTCATGTCTTTATAATAAAGAGTATTGTTTTTAAAAAGGCTGCCTCCGGCATAGAATATAGAGTCTGAGGTGTATACTGCTCCACCTGAGTAGGTTGCAATGTTGTTTGTAAAATTGGAGTCTATGATGTTCAATTTTCCTCCAAGCTGCAATATGGCGCCACCGAATTCTGAGGAACATTTGTCAAATAAAGTGTTATTAATAATAACCCATTCATTGGATCTTTCATAGTCACCTCCATTGACATCAGCATAGATTGCCCCACCGTTTTTTGTTGAACTGACATTTGAAAATGTACAGTATTGGATATTTAATGAAAACGGATCGTCTTTATAAACACCTAATTTCTTTACAGCAACTGCACCTCCGGTAGCAATTGCACGTAAATTAGAAAATCTAGTGTTTCTAATGTCTATTTTAGAGCCTGACCCATAAATTGCTGTTGCATAGGTGGATGTTGCATTCTCAAAAACGCTGTTTTTAACATCAACCAAAGTCTTTACAGTATAAACTAATGACCATTTTACAGGATTTTTGTTTCTAAATGTGGTCTTTTGTAGGTATAGCTGGCTGTCATCGGTATAAATTGCTGAGCCTTCAGGAGCATCATTGTTTTCAAACAGACAATTGTTGGTGATTAATGTACTTTTATATGAATAAACTGCCGCACCTGATTCTTTGTCTTTATTGTCAATAAATTTAACATTATTTAATGTTAATTTGGCATTATTTAGTATTATAGCACTTTCGCCACAGTTTTTAATTGTCAAATCTCTTATTGTAAATTCTCCATTCATTAATTTGAATACTCCTGCACTATTTTTACCATCGATAACATGATTATTACCATTGATAGGATAATTTGAATCATATCCAGTAATATTAATTCTTTTCACATCGTTTTCTTCGTCAAATGCATAATCTGTTATTAAATCTGCTTTGGTATTTTTAAATTGGTAGGTTAAATCAGCATAGGTTCTAACATCACCAATTGATACAACATCTCCGTCAGTCATTTCCAGACTGTTGTCGGTTTGATTTGCATCTTCAGCAAAAACAAATCCAACAGAGAAAATCATTAACGCAAGAAATATTATGCTTATCTTAAAAAATTTCAAGTTTATCTTCTCCATTTATTTATGATTAGTTTTTTATTGTTACTTATATTAAAATATTTTTAGATTGTGCATTTAAATGGATATTTATTTGACATTTGTTAAAATTTAGTGGATGGTTTTGTATTAACATTCGAATGTATAAAAAAAGTAATGATGCGACAAGTGTCACATTTTGTCGGATAAGTCGGAGTGATTACTCACTCCTCCTCTCCTCAGAACGGCTCGTGTCAGTTTCCCGACAAGCCGCTCAAGCATATTGTTTACCTAAAGCAAATACCATCAAATTCTAACCATATAAACATCTAAAAGCAGATTTGAACATTGTTTTCTCAAAATATTCATCAAAAGATTTATCATATGGAGTTGCCATATATTTAAACTGAAATGGATATTTAATATGCGTCCAAACCATTCTTCTTAACTGTAATCCAGTATCTGGGTCAGTGAATATGTATCTATCCTTACTTTTACCCCTACGATCAGGCTTGTAGTGCTTACCTTTAATCCATTTATGTGATTTAGATGGATACCATCTACGTAACAGTTTACGAGTCTTTTGAATTAAATAGTAGTCCATTTTTCTGAATGTTCTGGAAGCCGCAGATATTCTCCAATAATTGGCCGTACCAATTATTAAGCTGTTCAATGACCCTATAAACGATTCAATGTCACCACCAATCGCTTTACGATAGATATCATTAGCCTTTTGCTTAAAAGCTTTTATACTATTCTTAGATGGTTGGACAAATACTTTCTCACCATGAAAAGTATTAAAACTACGGATATTAAATCCCAAAAAGTCAAATCCTTTTTGTATAGAAGTAATTTTAGTTTTATCTTCCGCTAATGTGAGTCCTCGCTCAGATAAGTAGTTTTCTAAGAGTTTAGGTATGTTTTCGGCATCCTCTTTTGTTCTACAGAGGACGACAAAATCATCGGCATACCTCACCATTACATATTTAGAGCGATTTGAATAAGTAATAGACCCATCTTTACGTTTAATAGGATAATATTTTATGTTCAGAGCTTCCTCCATTCCATGAAGTGCTATATTTGCCAATAATGGAGAGATAATACCTCCTTGCGGAGTTCCTCTTTCAGTCTCATTAAACTGATTATTATGGACATAGCCTGCTTTGAGCCAATCATGAATTAAATTCCTCAAAGGAAAGTTTCCTAACTGTTTAAGTATATGTTCATGATTTAAAGTATCAAAACATGATTTGAAGTCACCTTCAAATATAAATGGACGATTTAAACCACGAAGATGATGATGCAGTTTTGCAATTGCATCTTTAACACTTCGGAGTGGTCGAAATCCATAACTAGTTGATTCAAAATAAGATTCACACATTGGTTCCAAAGCCAATTTACAAACATTTTGGTAAATACGGTCAATAATCGTTGGAATTCCCAACGGTCGCTTTTTACCATTCTTCTTATCAATCAAGACACGAAGAACAGGTTTTGGTTTATATAAATTTATATTATAATTTGATAATTTATAAAATAGTTGCATTCGTTCTGCATTAGTCAAATATACACGATTATCAAGACCAGCAGTCCGTTTACCACTATTTAATTGAGTAACAACACGAATACTATATAAAAGAGCCTTCTTACTATTAACAAGTAATCTGGTCAAATCTCTTACTTTTCGGTATTCTCCATTTGCTTCAGCACGAAATATCCTCTGTTGTAACTTAAATATGTCTCGTTCTAACTTTCGCCAATCAATGGCTTTCCATTCTTTATCGAGTTCGTCCAATTCCACGGACTGAACAACATTAATCTGTTTTTCAGTTTTCATCGCCAAAATCACACTCTTATTCCACATTTAAAGTTACTTTTAGTTTTATTTCACGTTATACACCTTTTGAAGTCAGCATATCCACCATAGTTATTATTTGTCATTTTCCTATTGCCTTTCGGCACAGTGGCATTCGCTTTTTCAAAATCCTTTACCTGGAAAAGAACGTCAGACTTCCTCACGGTCACCCTACCCACGAATGGGACAATTCCAGGCTTACCAAGTTTATCTTCTGTCAGATACGGCCTTGAACTTAGGCACTCCCAATACACCGACATACCTATGGGTTATGAGCTATATACATGCTTTTTAAATCTGTATGACCTGTATGCAATAATCAGAGATTACTCACATCATCCTAAACGCCTCTGATTCTTTCTTTACGATGCTTATAGAAGTTCACTTATCGTTTGCCATTATTCGCCTTTCTCTTGCTCTTCCAATCAACGGATGCTATGATTGAGAATTGAGCTTTAAACTCTCATGCAACCCACCCCACCGTCGCCAGTGACGCAGTTTCGAGCGAGAATAACCCTCATAACAGGATTAACAACATACTAATAGTTGTACTGACATAAAACTCTCAAAAAAAAACAATGAGTTCATATAACAAAATTTAAAAGACAAATGCTTGTCGCACTAAAAAAAAGAAAAAGAAAAAGGTTTGTTTATACATCAGAGTATAATAAACCAATTGCTCTACCTGCGAAGAATGCGTTGTAGACTCCTATAATTCCAACGATGATACCTCCAACAGTTGAATTCCATTGAGAAATACCACTTCCAATAGCAGATAAAATTAAAGTAATTACTAAAACAATT
>NZ_JAFUHT010000064.1 GCF_017468685.1 Methanobrevibacter sp. | reverse complement strand
TAATATGGGAATGGGTCAGGCCCGGAAGGGAGCAGCTCTACTGTTAACATTCAATGCTTGTAGAATCCCGGGGTGGAGTTGGGTTTTCTAGATCACTTGTATTTTTGAGATTAGTCCACTTTTGAACATGCCATTTAATGAAAATAATTAAGTTTATAAATAAGTTTTGACATATAATTAATTATACTGTTTTTCACATGTCGAGATGGCCCAGCCTGGTACGGCGTTGGACTGCTAATCCAATGGTCTTATGACCTCCGGGGTTCAAATCCCCGTCTCGGCGCTTTTATTATTATTTATCAATTTCTTGTTCATGGTTGTATTCCAATCCAATTGGGCAGGTATGTACTGTTGCTGATTTTACAATATCTATTTTTTTAACAATTTCTTCTTGAACGATATGTGCAAGTTCGTGAGATTCGGTTAAACTCATATTTCCATCAAGTTCAATATGTAATGTAACAGTTGCATAAGCTCCTAAATAATCTACTTTTATATCATGAGCAGTGTTTATATTGATTGATTCATTTGCAACTTTTTCAATTTCTTTAATTAACTCTTCTGACGGTACTTTGCCCATTATGTTATCAATATTTTCTTTTCCAATTTGATATGCTGTTTTTATAATCAGACAGCCGATTACTAATCCAATTATAGGATCTAAAATTGGAAGCCCCATGTTTGAAACAATTACTCCAACTAACACTGCTACTGATGAGAAAATGTCAGTTTTTTGATGTTGTCCATCTGCAACAATTGCTGGACTGTTAATCTGTTTTCCAATTGAAATGATGTATTCACTAATCCTTAAGTTCACGATTATTCCTAAAGTAGCCATTATTGCAGCATATGTATCTGGGATGGTTATTAACTCCGGATGAACTATTTTATCTATTGCGCCGGTTATAATTTCATATGCGATAATAGCTAAGAATACTACTATAAGTAATCCACTAATAGCTTCTGCACGGCCATGACCATAAGGATGTTCTTCGTCAGCAGGTTTTTGCCCAATTACAAAACCAATGTAAGCAATAATGGAAGTGGCCACATCAGATAACGTATGTGCTCCTTCAGATACTAATGCATAACTTCCAGATACTATTCCCACAACTATATTTAAGATGGTTAAAATACAATTTGCGATAATTGCAACTGTTGCAGCTTTTTTTCCACCTTTGCTTCTAAATTCATCCATTTACTACACGCTCTTCTAGTATGTCCATTGCTTTTTTGATATTGTCATAGGAATTAGCATAAGACATTCTAACATGTCCTTCACCATTTGAACCGAATGCGGCTCCGGATACGGTTACTACACCGGCATCTGCAGCTTTTTTAACAAATTCTTTATCTTCAATTTTTGGAAATACATAAAATGCTCCTTCTGCATTTACAGTTTCATAGCCCATATCATTTAATCTAGTAACAATCAAATCACGTCTATTTTTAAATTCATTAACCATTTTATGCACTTCATCTTGTGGTCCGGTTAATGCTTCATAAGCTCCTCTTTGTGCAGTAGAATTAGCGCAGGCAATGCTGTTTTGATGTATTTTAAACAGTTCTTCGCAGTATGTTTCGTTTGCGGTTAGATAACCTATTCTTAATCCAGTCATTGCATATGTTTTTGAAAATCCATTAATTGTAATTACATTATCACTATATTTCGCAGGTGAATAGTGTTTTTTATCATATATAATTTTTTCATATATTTCATCGGATATAATTAAGAAATCTTTATCCATTGATAAGTCAGCTATTGCTTTAATATCCTCCTTCTCCATTACGGCTCCAGGTGGATTTGATGGGGAATTTAAGATTATTGCTTTTGTTTTATTAGTGATTTTTTCTGCCACATCATCTGCTTTTAATTTAAATTCATTTTCCATTTTACAATCGACTGGCACTATTTTTCCACCAGCCAGATTTAATACTGCTTCATATAATAAAAAACTTGGATTAGGTAAAATTACTTCATCACCCTTTTCAACAAATGCCTGAGTACTGACATACAATGCTTCACTGGCACCGACGGTAACGATAACATTTTCAGGATCTGTTGTTATTTCATTATCCTTTTTGAATTTTTTTGCAATTTCTTCTCTTAGTTCAATATATCCTTTGTTGGGAGTGTATTGTGTTTCGTTATTGTCAATTGATTTTTTCATTGCATCTTTTATGTTTTGTGGTACATTAAAGTCAGGTTCACCAATTCCTAAATTTATTGCACCAGGTTTTGTTGCTTCAAACATTTTTCTTATCTGGGATAATTCAATTAATTTTGTTCTACTTGCAGGATTAATCATAAATTTTTACCTCACTTATTATATAATATATTATTATAGTAAATTTATTTTTTTCGAGTAATTATTTTTTGCATGCTCCACAATTGTAACATGGGGATGTTTCACACCATGGAGTTTGCTTTAAGTTTCTCAATCTTTTATGTTCAATTTTTAAAAATCTGTCATTTATTCCAACATCAATATTGTTCCAAGGCAATAATTCGTCTATTTCATATTTTGGAGTTATTTCTCTCCATTCTTTAAGGGGGACTTGTTTTGTTATTGATTTCTCAATAAGTTCACCAATGCTACTATTTCCACAAGACAATATATATTGGATGAGTCCTTTTTTAGGACTTTCGCATTTAATGTTATAATTTTTCATTTCTTTTTTTATAAATCGGGTTTTCTTTTTAATGTCTTTAAAATCATAACCCTCCCATTGAAGAGGAGTATGTGGTTTTGGAATTACTGGATTGATACTGAATTTAACTTTTTTAGGATTATTATGCATATGGGCAATTTTTTTCATATACTCACAAAGATCTTTTATGTCTTCAATACTTTCTCCGGGTATTCCAATCAGGAAATATAATTTTATATTGAAATCCAATTCAACGGCATTTTCTATTACAGTAAAAATTTTATTTTCTAGTATGTCTTTATTGATTACTTTTCTAAGTCGGGGAATTGATTCAGGTGCAAGGGTAATTGTTTTCAGGCCACTTTTTTTTAATGTTTCCAAGGTCTCTTTAGTAATTGATTCTATTCTAAGTGAAGGTGTTGAAATTTGAAATCCCTCCGCTTCAAGCCCTTTAATTAATTTATCCAAATCTTTGTAATCTGAAACTGCTGCACCGATTAAAGTAACCTTATTCAGGCCAGTGTTTTTTCGATTTTCAATTGCAAGGTCTATTAATTTTTTCCAGGATGTTTCTCTAACAGGTCTGTATAAGTAGCCTGCCATACAAAATCTACAACCTCTTGTGCAGCCTCTTGAAACATTTAGCATTATTGAATTATTGAAAATGCTCTGATAATCCTCATTGTCGCTTTTATTTAATATGGGCTGGGTGATATGATAAGTTTCATTCATATTCTCTATAATGGATATTCTTGTTTTATTGTTAAACTCAGGAATGTAAACTCCATCAATTTCCAAGAATTTTCCCAAATTTGTATTTTGAAACTTGCCGTATATGTCTAAAAATTTATTGATTGTTTGTTCTCCTTCTCCTATAATAAAAATATCAATATAGTCAGATAGAGGCATAGGATTGGCGGTAGCACAAGGCCCTCCAGCAATAATTAATGGATCACTAGCAGTTCTATCTTTTCGTTTTAGTGGAATTCCAGTATTTTTTAACATTTCCAAGACATTAAAATAATCTTCCTCAAATTGAATAGAAAAGCTTATTATGTCAAAATGATTGAGTGGATTATTTGATTCAAGTGATTTGGTATTCGGATAAACTATTCTCTCACACCAAGTATCCTCACGTTCGTTAATTAAATTATACAATATATTATATCCTAAAGATGACATTGCAGTTTTATAGATGTTGGGATAAGCTAATGCGAATCGTATATCTATTTTTCTGAAATCTTTTTTGAATATATTTTTTTCGTATAACATTAAATCAACTTTTTTTAACATTTGTAATTTTTAAATTTATTTCTTCTTTTTCACTATAATATTTCAATTTTAATCTATTTTTTCTTATTTGTACAATTATTTGTTTATTTTTTTTAAATCTACTTAATTTTAAATATTTTTTCCTATAAAAATTTATTAAATTTAATTTTCATTTTTTGTAGTTTTGTTAAAATTTTATTTCCATTTTGAGAAATTAAAGATTATTGTTAATTGTTTTAATATATTTTTTGTTTTATTTATTAAATATATTCATTTTTAATCTTTTTTCATTAATTTAAGCAATTTAAATAGGTTTTTTTCATATTGGGCTATTAAAAACATTTATATAAGATAAAATTATAATCTTTATCCACTCATTATGAAATACTATATTTTAGTATAATCATATTTTACTATAAAATTTTCGTAATGAGAACCAAGAGGTGGAAAAATTTCGATAAAAAATAAAACATTGATTATATCTATTGCACTAATGTTATTCCTTGTAATGGGTGTCGTTAGCGCTACAGAATCAATTAATGTTTACAATACAGAAGATTCAAATTTAATAGCAGATGATGTGGATTCATTATCTGAAAATAATAAATTAGAAATTTCTAACGGGGTTTCTATCTCACAAACTAATATAGTTAATTCTCATGATGATAATTTGGGGGATTATTGTAATGATGAAGTTCTAAATGAGGGTGCTGAGTCAAACGATGATCAACAAAAATTAACTTCTGATGAGGATAATGCAGACGGGGAAAATACTTTAAGTTCTTCTAGTTCAAGTTCTGATAGTGTTGTTGCTGCTAGTTCAAGCAATGATTTCGTCAGTGCTGACAGTTCAACTGATTCAAGTATTATTGCTGCTAGTCCTGTTTCCACAAAATTAAGTATAGCTGATACTCATTATGGATCCTCTGCTACTTATTTTGATGTAACTTTAAAAGATAATGACGGCAATGTTTTAGCTAATCAAAAAGTAACTTTAAATGTCAATAAGAAATCTTATTCAGCATATACCAATGCTAATGGGGTTGCTTCAGTTAAAACTGACAGTTTGAATATTGGCACATACACAGTTTCATTAAGTTATGGGGGAAATTCAAATTATGCTTCCTCTTCACTTTCAAAAAATGTTAAAGTATTGTCTTCAGCAATCGGAAGTGATTTAACTAAATATTATGGATATACATCTGAGTATAAAATGACATTTTGGAATGGTAACTCTGTATTGTCAGATACTAAAGTTACTTTCACTATAAATGGTAAATCTTATACTAGAACAACAGATAAAAATGGAGTTGCTACTCTTAATATTAATTTAGCTGTTGGAAAACATGTTGTTAGTGTTACCAATCCTTACACAAAGGAAAAAGTTTCACATAAAATAACTGTTAAAAAAGATAAAACAAAAATTACCGCTAAAAGTAAAACATATATCCATTCCAACAAAAAAGGTAAATTTGTTGTTGTTTTAAAAACAAAACATAATGCATTGCTTAAAAATCAGAAGGTCACCTTCACTTATAATAATAAAAAAGTAACCTCAAAGACTAATGCGAAGGGGGAAGCTAAAATAACTATCCCTGTTCTTGCTAAAGGTACTTATAAAATTAAATATGAGTTTACAGGTAATGGTAATTTGTATGCTAAGTCCGGTCATGCAAAATTAATAGTTGCAGATCCGACCACTAAAGTATCTTCTTCAATTGTAGTGATGTATTATCATGATGCAACTAAATTCAAAGTCAAATTAACAAACAGTAATGGAAAAGTTTTACCTAATAAAAATGTCAACATAAAAATCAATGGAAAAACTACTGTATGCAAGACCAATAGTAAAGGTTATGCAAAACTTTCATTAAAAAATGTTAATCCGGGTACATATTCAGTAAAATACTCTTATTCAAAATATGGTTCTAAAGACTATAGTCATGGTTCTAATAGGGTCATTATTTTAAAATTGGTTGCTAAGGTAAGTGCCGGCGATTTAACTATGAAAGCTAATGAAAATGCTGATTATAAAGTTACCGTTAAAGATCAATCCGGTAAACTTCTTAAGGGAGTATTTGTAAAATCCACTGTTGGAGGCAAATCTTATATTTACCAAACTGATTCAAACGGAGTTGCTAAATTCAAGGTCACTCAAGGGGTAGGTTATTACTCTGTGAAAAGTATTGTTGCAGATCCGTATTATAAGTCAGCTTCAGTTTCCAAACATATTACTGTAAAAGGAACTAAATTCATTGCTCAAAATACTTATGTTCCTGTTGGAAATAGTGCAACTTATTCAGTTAAATTGGTTAATGAGAAAAACACTCCTGTTAAAGATAAGGAAGTTAAATTCACATTTAACAATAAGGTGTTAACTTCAAAAACCAATTCAAAAGGTGTTGCAAAAGTTAGTTTAGGTGTATTATCTAAAGGAACTCATAACATTGAGTTCAATCATGAGTCTGCTCATGGTTCAGCAAAAATATATTCTGTAAGTAAGGTAGCTATTAAAGATTTAGTTGCTTCTTCAAAAAGTGTAAAAAACTATATTTCTAAACATTCAAAATTACCTTCTTCAGTTAAAGTTGGGGACGTGTCATTTAAAACTGCTGATTATTTATATCTGGTTTCAAAAGCTGTTGTAAATCTTAAAGCAGGTAATAAAAATGATATTCCTATTAAAATTCTAAGTAATCCTAAAAAGCCTAAGACTACATCCAGTTTAGGTTATTTGAAAAATTATCTTAGTGTAGCAAAACGTGTAGTTAAAGTTGCAGAATCTAAAGGAGTATTGCCTAATTCAGTCAGTTCTAAAGTTGGAACTATTGGTTATGGCAGTCTTGTAGGTTCAATGTCAGATGCACTTGTTTATTATGGTAAGCATAATAAAATGCCGTCTTATGTTGCTGTGAAATCTGTATCTGGTTCAGCTTCTACAAAAGTTGGTGGTCTAAACTCTAAAAATACTATTAGTAATTTGGCAGCGTACTTGGCAGCTTCTAAAAACTGTGAAGTTAACGATGCTAAAATTAAGCAGTTAGTCACCAAGTTGACAAAGAACTGTAAGACTGAAAAACAGAAAGCTAATGCGATTTTTAAGTTTGTAAGAGATACTCTGTCTTATAGTTTTTACTATAATACCAAATATGGTGCTGCAGGAACATTGAAAACTAAATCCGGTAATTGTGTAGACCATGCACATTTGACTGTTGCAATGTTTAGGGCTGCAGGTTTAGCAACTAGGTATGTTCATGCAAAATGTACTTTCACAAGCGGTCATACTTATGGGCATGTTTTTGCTCAAGTATTGATTGGTAATACATGGACTGTTGCTGATGCTACAAGTTCTAGGAACTCGTTAGGTAAAATAGGAAATTGGAATACTCATACATATAAACTTGAAAGTTATTCTTCAAGTATTTCATTCTAATTTTCTATTTTTTATTTTTTTTTAAACATTTTTTCTCTTTTTTTATAGCTATTAATTTATACAAGTTCAAATAAACATTTAACTAACAAGCTAATTTGGACAATATTATGAATTCTAAAAAGTATAATAAAGTGGCTGTAGGTGGAACTTTTGATAAATTTCATGATGGACACAAAAAATTATTATCCACTGCTTTCGATATAGGTAATGAAATTGAAATTGGAGTGACCTCTGATGCTTTTGGAGGTTTAAAAGGAGATATTGATTCTTGCAGAGAAAGGATGGCTAATCTTAAATCTTTTTTTGCAGATAAATCAAATTTCGTTGTTGTTCCGTTGGAAGATCCTTATGGAACTACAATATTTGACAGTGATTTTGAAGCTATTGTTGTTAGTGAGGAAACTGAACCTACTGCTGTTGAAATAAATGAAATTCGTGTTTCTAAAGGAATGAATCCTTTGGATATTGTCGTTGTTAGTTTTGTTTTAGCCTATGATGGAAATCCTATTTCTTCAACACGAATTAGGCGTGGTGAAATTAATCAAAATGGGAATTTCATAGAATAATTTTAAAAAAATATCGATATGTTTATATGTGCAATTCGATATAATATTAATTGACATAAAAATATTTTTATGTTATTGAGAGGTGGTTATATGGCAGTAAAAATTGATCCGGATGTATGTGGACACATTGAAAATTGTCCTGTACAAGGGTTATGTATTAAACTTTGTGAACAAGGAGCAATCATAGAAGAAAATGGGGATGTAAAAATCGTTCCTGAAAATTGTGACGATTGTGATCTTTGTATACAAAATTGTCCAAATCAAGCTATCTCCAAAGCGTGAGGGATAATATGTTTAATATCGAGAGAAGTGGTGAAGAACACCGTAATTTATCTTATAAAGATATAAATTGTGTCGGATGTGGAATATGCGTTCAGGTATGTCCAACCGAATCGTTAAGATTAGGACCTCTTGTCCCAATAGCAAGAGGTTTAATAGAAATGGATTTAATATCTATTAATTCCGATTCTTGCGTATTTTGCGGGTTATGTTCTGTTGCATGTCCATTTGATTCATTATCATTGACTATTGATGGAACAAATGTTAAAGATATGAAATCTTATCCAATTTGGGAAGTGGAATCAACTGTTTGTGATGATGATTGTATTTATTGCGGTCGATGCTATCAAGTATGTCCACAGGATTCAATTATCTTTGAAAGAAATCTTCCAGAGGCAATTGATTTGGTAAGAGGAGAAATAGATATTGATAAAGATAAATGTATTTATTGCTCTTTTTGTGCAGATATGTGTCCTGCTGGTGCAATTGAAATTAATAATGTTCCAAAATCAAGTAATGATTTGTTAAACAATTCAATTGGTGTGGATTTATCTAAATGTATATTTTGTGGAATTTGTAAAAGAATTTGTCCTGAAGATGCAATTATGCAAGTTTGTTCTACTTGTATGTATAATGATGAAATTAAAACTCCAGAAATTACAGGATCAACATTTATTTTGGATGAATCCTGTGTAAGCTGTTCATGGTGTTCAGAAATTTGTCCTGTTGATGCAATTACAATTACTAAACCATTTGATGGTAAATTGGAATTGGTTGAAACTGACGAAAAAATTTGTAAAGGCGATTCATGTCATGCATGCCAAGATGTTTGTCCATGTAATGCTGTTACAATAGTTGATGGCAAATCTGTTACTAATTTGGAGTTCTGTAATTTATGTGGTGCTTGTGTAACTGCATGTCCGCAGGATATTAGAATTTTAAATAGGACATCAATGAAATTGAATAATATTAATTCTGAATCTTGGAATGAAATATTAAATACTTTAGTAGGAAAATAGAGAGTAATCTCTCCATTTTCATATTTTATTTAAGATAAAATCTCTTTCTTGTTTTAACACATTTTTCATATTGTTTTGTGTTTGATTAGTTATGTTGGACATATAACTTCCAATTAGAAGCACAATTATAATTAATCCTCCAATAATTAGGATTAATTCTGCACTTCCCTGGCCTTTATTGTCAAGTTTTTTTCTATACATGGGTTCTGTTGTCAAGGATAGTGTTTCGAACATCTATGATGTCGTCTTTTGCTTTTAAGCTGACATCGCTAGTGTTCATGTATGATCTGTATATTGTTAATGCAAGCAATGCAATAACAATAACTCCCCCGAACAGAAGAATGTATTCTGCGGCACCTTGACCTGAATTTTCTTTGAAGAATTTTTTCATTTTTCTCATTTTTTTCACCAGTATTATGTTGGATTTTTTACTATATTAATATTACTATTTTTTAAAAAAGTATTACTTTTGATGTTTTTGCATTGATTTTTCTTATTTTATCCATTAACTTTATAAATAGTTTTTAATAAATTAATTAATAGTTAAATAATAGAGTGATAATAATTGATAAGGGTGAAAACGTGGGAAATACAATAAAATTAGTTTCAGGTTTTATTTTATTTGTAATTGGTGTTCTCATCGCATATGAAACAACAGTGTATAACTTAATCGACATCCTTTTAATTGTAGGATTAATAATTTCTATCGTTGGAATTATACTTATGATTAGTTATTTTGTTGAAACTAATGCTGATAGGACAACTAATAAGATTAAAGAATTTTTAGAATCTCGTGAAGGTATGGGTTCTTCTTTTGGAAGTTTTGAGAGGTCATCAAATAAAAACACTTCCAATGGTCCTTTAAAAGTTAGAAAAGAGTTCAATGATTATGAAGAACCTGCTTATGAAGAATTTGTAATGGATGATTATTCTGAATCAGATGGTAGCTATTTTAATGATGATTATGATGAAAGCTCAAAGGCTGTTTTGAATGTTGTTCCGCAGCAAGAACCGGAAGTTGATTTCAATAAACAGCTTACATTTACTCCTAATTATGGAAAACCATTAAAGGTTACTCGTGCTCCTAAAAGAAGACAAAATGATTACTTCTCTGATGAGATTCCAGAGTTTGTTGTTGAATCTACTGATAAGTCTAATGAAATTCAACGTGCTTTAGCTCAAGAAGAACCAGTTATTGAACCAGTAAATGATATTCAAACCGTGGTTGCTCCAGATGTTGCAAATAATAGAGAAATTAAAATTGATATTAATAATCCTGAGAGTTTACCGGTTCCAAAATCATTAAATAGTTATGTAATTTCTGATAATGGGGTATTGACTTCTAAAGAGGCATTTGATAATCTGGCAGTGAATGTAAATAAGGAAATAATGTTGGAAATTCCTTCTTTAAATGATTTGTCTGACAGGTTTTTATCTCATGTTCCAACAATTTATTCTAGAGTAATTATAAATGAATTTGATGTTTCAGACATGTCTTATATGTTTTTAATTTCATCTCTTTTAAAACAAGGGGTTCATATTAAGACAGTTCCAAAAGTGCATTCAATTAATTTAATCACTGATGATTCTCATGCTATGATTATTTCAGAAGGCAAAAATAATATGGAATATGGTGCAATTTATAATGATAGAATTTCTATTTCAAATATCAGGGCAGATTTCGAAAAAACATGGAACATTGCTTCTAATTTAGATGAAAATGTTCTCATGGCTGCTGCTAATGGTGGTGTCGCTTAATGGAAATTAGGTGGTTAGGTCATTCTGCCTTTGAAATTATTAGTGATGATAATGTTAGAATATTAATTGACCCATTTATTAGTAACAATCCCAGTTGTGAAGTTCCTGTAGAAGAATTGAATCCTGATATTATTTTATTAACTCATGGACATTCTGACCATTTTGGTGATGCTTTAGAAATTTCTAATAGTACTAATGCACCTATAGCATGTATCCATGAAATTTCACTCTTTTTAGCAAAACAGGGAATTAGAAACATTAGTGTTAATATCGGCGGTTCTTTTATATTTAGAAATATTAAATTTACCATGCTTGAAGCAAAACATTCCTCTGACATTGATATTGTCGAAGAGACTGTTCCTGGAGGAACTGCTGCAAGTTTTCTTATAACTTTTGAAGATGGAACTAAAATATATCACTGTGGTGATACAGGATTATTTGGTGATATGAAAGATATTATTGGTGCTATTTATAAACCTGATGTTGTGATGGTTCCTATTGGTGATAAATTTACTATGGGTCCATTCGAAGCTGCTCTTGGTACAATGTGGATGAATCCAAAAGTGGTAATTCCAATGCATTACAATACTTTCCCACCTATAGAACAGGATCCTGCAATATTTGCTAATTTTGTAAGTCAATTTAATCCGAATATTGACATTGTGGTTATGAACCCAAATGAATATTTTGAATTTAATCCTGAAGATTATCAGGATTAATTTTTTTCATATTTTTTTCTTTGATGATATTCTTCATCAATATCGCATTTTCCAGATGGCAACACTCTGATGATGTCGTCAAGTGTTAATAAATCATCTTCATTAATTTTATGGATAATTTTTTTCGCTATTGCTTCTTTTTTCATAAATCCTGGTTTTAATACGACATAATTTTCACAATGTGCTTCTAAAGCTTCAATTGGTCCTGCCATTATTCTTTTTCCTTCATAATCAACAATACCAATTGCTAATTTTACTCTTGAGCCTCGAATATAGTTTCTGTGGCCTCTTATTACAAATGATCCTTTTGGTAAAAATTCTCCGGATTCGGGTGTTTTTGTAACTTGGTCCGGATGAACCCAAAATACGTCTTGGGATGTGAAACCCATTGACCAAGCAGATGAAAATGATGCTGCAAACTCTCCGGATTCTTTGATGAGAGAATCATTTAACTCATCACCATTCAATTTTATTGCAGTTGATGATGCTCCATGTATATCTGCATGTAAATAAATATCATTTGGCTCTAAATATTTTTTAACAACACTTTCATTACTGTTGGCATCACGCCCGCCAATAACCAAATGACCGTCTGAGCTTAAAAACCATCTTAACTTTTCATACCATTTTAAATTTTTCTTAACTCTCTTTTTAGGTACAGCGATATTTTCCATTGCAATATCCTTTTTAGCTTTAATTTTTTCCAGCTGTTTTTTAGTGTTTTCAATAGCTATTTGTGCACCTTTTGTTTTTCTTTTAGCTTTCTTTGCTTTTTCATAATAATTTTCAGCATTTTCAGGTATTGTTAACTTCGGATCTATTAATAGAGTGGTGTTATCAATATTTAAGGTCAATACTCCCATTTTATCAATAGATTCATAAATTTGGGCTTCATTCATTCCATCTTTTTTAGCTTTTTTCAATGTTTTACCAATTTCTTTAAAAGAATAATCCTTACTCCTTGCTTGGTTGACAACATTTACTACATTTTCGATGGTAGGGTAATTAGAATAAATAACCTCTCCTTTATGTTGACTATCATCAATGGTTTTATAAAAATTATCAAGTGTCTCTTGTTGTAAACGCAACCTTTTTTCAAACTTATTTACTTTCTTATTCCATGCTGCCTCTTTTATATTTTTTATATCAGTATTGACTTTTTTTGAGTAGAATTCATCGCATGCTTCATTAAATGTTTTATAATAAGTTTTTTCAAAAGAATCGTATTTTATTAAGTCAAGCGCTACGACATCTTCTTTTGATTCATTTTTTACAATTTGTGGTTTGATATTTTCTTCGGTAAGATTGTCGAATAAGTCTTTAAATCCGGTGTATAATGCAGATAATTGCTCATCTGAAATTTCATTGTTAGGTGTATTTTTATCAAGTTCTATTATGTCATTGGCTCTTTTAATAATTTCTTCTGCGTATAAACTTCCTAATCCATTCATTGCAAGGGTTCTAACGATATCGCTGTCATGATTTTCAAATAACTCTTTAAATTCACTTTCACTTGCAGTAATTGGATTTATTCCTCTTTCTTCCGGAAATTTGTATTCTCTTTTTGAGCTTATGTCTCTTGCACTTAACTGTTTTCTTTTAAGTGGTAAGATAATATTGTTTTCATCGTCCAATAGAATTATGTTTCCTTTATCAAACAACTCAACAATTATAGTATAATATTTGTCTTTTTTTACCCTGATTTCCACTACACGATCAAAATTATGCTGTTTTATGCTTTCAACATGAGCTCCTTTAACTCTTTTTCTTAAAAGCATAGGAAATGTTGGTGGAGTTGTTGGATTTTCAAGTGGATATTGGCTAATGTGTATTCTAGAGCCACACTGCATTACTAAATCTATTCTTCCAGTTCCTGGAACATGAAATCTCATAACTACAATGTCTTTTGTAGGTTGGAATGATTTATCGACTCTAGCACCACTTAATAAATTATTTAGTTCATTACTTATTGTAAAAATGTCAACGTTTGACATGGATTTCATTATAAAACACCTTTTTCAATCAATACTTTAATATATTATAATCACTAA
Organism: Methanobrevibacter sp.; assembly: GCF_017468685.1. Lineage (NCBI taxonomy): Archaea > Methanobacteriati > Methanobacteriota > Methanobacteria > Methanobacteriales > Methanobacteriaceae > Methanobrevibacter > Methanobrevibacter sp. The sequence continues at coordinate 2,041 of NZ_JAFUHT010000064.1, read as the reverse complement.
AATTATATTAATATATTTAATTTAATGGAGGATATACATGGACGCTACTGTTAAAGTTACTAGTATTCATATAATTGCAGGCCTTGTTGCAGCATTAATTTCCGCAGGTTTGACTGCCGGTTGGTTTGGATTTAAAAATGATGTATTTGCATTTTTCGTTGCTGTAATAATATTATATTTTATTGGCCAATTTTCCCAAAAAATTGCTGGAGATGAAATCTCCGGATTTAGTCAATGGTTATGGGATGGAATTTCACCATTCTTCTTTACATGGGTTATTGCTTATACATTATTTGTAATGTACTTATAATCCCCCAAAGAAAATCCAAATAAATACTATTAATAATGCGGTAATAAGTAAGACTGGAGCTATAATTTTACTGACAGCCACTACTGAACTGATTGTTGAAATCAATTCTGTTGAATTGTTTGGGCCGAAGGTATTAAGATTCCTAATTTTTTCAGTTCCAGTTCCAACTTCTACTTTTTCTAAATCTTTTATCGCTTCAACAATACTGACTTTTACATATTCAATAATTTCAGGTCTTTTTGCTATTCCAATAGGATTATAACCTCTTGAAAGAGTATTAACCGTATGAGTATCAGTTGTCATGACTTCAATTTCATCAATTTCTAAATCACTTACTGCATCAATTATTTCCTGTCTAAAACCAATCTCCATATTGTTTGAGTCAAACAGTACATAAGCAGTTCTCTGACCGTCCACTTCAACAATCATGGTTTTCAAACCGCTTTCACCGATTCCTTCCTGTTTGTCCAAATCGCCCATTGTATTATGATTGCAACCGACTTTAATATCATACTTTTCCTGATCAGCGTTGATTTTATCAATAACATCAATCAACTGGAATACTTCAGAGTTTCCAGGAAGAACTTCTCCACTTTCTGCAGTAAATGAATTGTGACAGTCTACAATAATTGAGTCTCTGACGTTACATTTGCTTCTGCTTTGAGCCATCATTGTAAGTCCGACACCAAATTCAATGTCATCAACAGCTTCAGGAGCGAATGTTGAAAGGATTATCATTCCTTCATTGAAAAACTGAACGCCGACATTTGCTTTTTCCGAAGTGTATCTGACAAATTTGCTTCCGCATTCACAGTACTCAACTTTATTTAGGCCATCTTTAACTGCTTTTTCCACTTTATCGATTTCTGAAACTGCAATAGGATTGAAATCGTGGGTTGAAGGTCCATGTGCAACCATTGTGAAATGATCAAACTTATTTGCAAGAATTGTTGGCATGTTTGATCCTCCAAGGTCTCCTAATGGTCCTGGATGGACTGATGGGGAAATGAACAATGCTTTAATTCCATTTTCATTTCTGAAACTTACAAAAGTGACAATTGTATCAATCGCTTCGCTCATGTTCTCAAACAATCCTTCAAGGGAGTTTGATCCTTCATTCATGTGAGCAATAAATAAACTTAATAAATCCAAAACGCCAATTCCCAAATTCTTTTTAAATGGGGATGCGATGACGGTAATGAATGCATAGATTGCTAAAACAAAAATTATGGAAGCAATCAGTGCTTTAATCATTACTTGAAGTAAAACTGGTCCAATAAAGCTTGTGTCTATGAATAAGAATGAAATGAGTATGTATAATGCTAGGATGAGTATAGGTTGGATGAATCCAGTAATGGCTGCAACAGTGAATCTGACTTTTGATGTTGCCCAAAACACTAGAGTATTGACTCCATAAATTATGACGCAACCGAATAATGCGGAATTAACGAAAATGTCTACATTAATTATTCTTGAAATGATACAGCCTAAAATGATAAAAATGCCTAAAATAAACATAGAAAGTCCTGATAAAAACATTGAATGTTTTATTTTCAGATTGATTCCATGAAATGAACTTATAATCTGTTGGTTTAGGGCACCGCTCATTATTGATGCAACACCTAAAACAATCAATCCGAATAATCCTCCATATATGAAATCTAAAATTATTCCCTGGTTAGGTGTCAAATCAATTAAGTAATATGTGCTACCAATCAAAAAACTTAAAAT
>NZ_JAFUHT010000063.1 GCF_017468685.1 Methanobrevibacter sp. | reverse complement strand
CTTTAGTCAGAAGATACAGTAGGGAAGCAAGATACTTACTTGGTTTCGGTACTGATCAAATGGTAAAAGAAAAATTAGAATTATTAGGACACTTAGCTAGAACCGGTGTTTTGCCTGAAGGTGCTGCTCTTGAAGATATCTTAGATTTAAATGTTGAAGATATCTTAAGAAGAAGATTACAAACTATTGTTTACAAAAAAGGTTTAGCTCGTACTCCTAAAGAAGCAAGAATGTTTGTTGTACATGGTCACATAGCTTTAAATGGTAAAAAAATCAATTCACCAAGTTATGTAGTATTAGATGGTCAAGAAGATGCAATCGGATTTTACCGCTCTTCACCTGTAGCTAAACAAATTGAAGAGTACAACAAAGGTAAGGATAATAAAGCTAATACAGAAGAATAAAGGGTGTAATTATGGCAAAAGATGAAAAATGGGGTATAGCTAATATTTACTCATCATTTAACAACACTATTATTACTGTAACAGACATTACTGGTGCTGAGACTATTTCTCAATGGTCTGGTGGAAAAGTTGTTCGTGCAGACAGACAACAAGCTTCACCTTTCGCAGCAATGGCTGCAGCAACTAGAATAGCTGATGATGCTAAAGAAAAAGGATTTGTTGGATTACATATTAAAGTAAGAGCTCCTGGTGGAAATGGACCTAGAAGTCCTGGACCTGGTGCACAAGCAACTATTCGTGCTTTAGCAAGAGCTGGAATTAAAATAGGAAAAATCGAAGATATTACTCCTATTCCTCACGATGGTACTGGAAGACCTGGTGGTAAAAGAGGAAGAAGAGTTTAAGCGGAAGGGTTTAATATGGAGATAGAATTAAAAAGTCAAAGCGAAAATGAAATTGTTTTCATTGTTCGTGATGCAGAAGTGCCTTTTATCAATGCTATTAGAAGATGTGCAATGGTTAATGTACCTAAAATAGCAATTGAAGATGTGAATATTATTAGAAACGATTCTGCAATGTTTAATGAGGTACTTGCTCATAGACTTGGTTTAACTCCTTTAGTTTCTGATTTGGATGCACTTGAAGGATTATCATTACCAGAAGATGATGATTGGGATGTGTATGATAACGGAATAATGTTCTCTTTAAATGAAGAAGGACCTAAAGTAGTTTATTCTAAGGATTTAATATCTTCAGACTCAAAAATTAAACCAGTATACGACACTATTCCTTTAGTAAAACTTAAAGAAGGCGAAGAACTTAACATTGAAGCTGTCGCTAAAGTTGGATATGGAAAAGAACATGCTAAATGGATGCCAACAACAGTATGTGCATACAAGCAATATCCTGAAATTACATTTAATGAGGATGTTGAAATCGATTATGACTGTGCTCAGGCATGTCCTAGAGGTATTTTAAAATCAGATAGAAGATCTAAAAAAATTAAAATCTTAGACATTGAAGATTGTGCTATGTGTAAAAGCTGTGTAAGGGCTTCTGACAATGGCTACATCAATGTTGGATTCCGTCCAAATGATTTTATTTTCAGAATTGAAACTGATGGTGCAATGCCTCCTAAAGAAGTTTTATTAAAAGCATGTGACGTATTAGGTGAAAAAGCAGATAAGTTTATCGGATTTAGTGAAGAAGGAGGAAGTAAATAATGGTTAAGAAAGTAATAAAAACAAATCCTAACCTTATTGAACTTATTAATAAACTTTATGAACAATCAAGAAATGAAGATGCAGCTATTTGGAAAGATGTTGCACAAAGACTTGAAAGGTCCAATAGAAGAACCGCTGAAGTAAATTTGTCTGATATTGCAAGACATGCTGAAGCTGGTGAAACTGTATTAGTACCTGGTAAAGTTTTATCAAATGGTGATTTAGAAAACAAAGTAGATGTTGTAGCATTAAAATTCTCAGCTAAAGCACAAGAAAAAATTGAAGCTGCTGGTGGAGAATGCATCTCAATTGAAGAAATTATAGAAAGTAATCCTAAAGGATCTAACATAAGGATTATGGAATAGGGGATGTGTGTTATGATAGTTATTGATGGAGAAAAATGCGTTTTAGGAAGATTAGCTAGTGTAACTAGTAAAAATCTCTTAGAAGGTGAAGAAGTAGTAATTCTTAACGCTGAAAAAATTATGTTAACTGGTAATAAGGATTGGGCTTATGCTAAATACAAACAAAGAGTTGACAGGGCAAGTATTTCTAACCCTCGTGACTTAGGTCCTAAATATCCTAGAAGACCAGATGATATATTTAGAAGAACTGTAAGAGGAATGTTACCTTTCAAAAAATCTAAAGGTAAAACAGCATACAAAGGCTTAAAAGCTTTCGTAGGTGTTCCTGCTGAATATGCTGATGCTGAACTCACTTCAGTTCCTGAAGCAGAATACAGAAATATTAAAAAAGGTATTGAGTTAGGAGAAATCTCCAAACTTTTAGGAGCTACCTTTTAGATAAGTAAGGTGTAATTATGGTTAAAGTTATTCATACTAGTGGAAAACGTAAAACAGCTATCGCAAGAGGTACTGTTCGTGAAGGAACTGGTAAAGTTAGAATCAACAAAGTTCCTTTAGAACTTTATTCTCCTGAGCTTGCTAACTTAAAATTACAAGAACCATTAACTTTAGCTGGCGATTTAGCTAATGAAGTGGATATTAATATTCGTGTTATTGGTGGAGGAGTAATGGGTCAAGCTGAAGCTGCACGTATGGTAATTGCAAAAGGACTCGTACAATGGTCTCAAGATATGGATTTAAAAGAAAAATTCACTCAATATGACAGAACCATGTTAGTAGGTGACCCAAGACGTTCAGAACCTAAAAAATATGGTGGTCCTGGAGCAAGAGCTCGTAAACAAAAAAGTTACAGATAAATTCTGTAATTTTATATTTTATTTAAATTAAAAAGATGATATAAATGATTCCTATAAGATGCTTAAGTTGCGGAAAACCTGTATCAGCTTACTTTGATGAATATAACAAAAGAGTAGCAGCTGGTGAAAAATCTAAAGATGTTTTAGATGATTTAGGTTTAACTAGATACTGTTGTAGAAGAATGTTGATTTCTCATGTTGAAACTTGGGAATAAACGATTGTAGGGATATTTTTTAATAAAAAATATAATCTTGGTAAAATGCCTAAAAATGGAAGTAATATTCATGGATGTTGAAAAAAAATTAACAAGGTTTGAAAGAGCTAGACTTCTTGGAGCTAGAGCAATTCAAATATCTATGGGAGCAAGGCCTTTAGTGGAAATTACTGATTCCTTAGATCCAATTGATATAGCTTATGAAGAACTCAAAGCTGGAGTTTTACCATTAGATGTTATTAGAGATGAATAGATTTTATCTATTTATTCTTTAATTATTTAAAAAAAATAGTAAATACCAATATAAATCTATAAAGAAACTTACTAATTTTTTCAGAATATAGGTTAATTGGTAATAAATTAAATGACACTGAGGTGTTTTTTTGGATAGTATAATAGAAGACGTCCAGGTTCGTAAGATTTTGGACAGCAGAGGTAATCCGACCATTGAGGTAGATGTAATTACTTGGAATGGATTTGGAAGAGCAGCTGCACCAAGTGGAGCAAGTACTGGTTCAAGAGAAGTAGTATCATTTCCGGAAGGCGGAGTTGACATTGTAGTAAGTGAAATGGAAGATTTAATTGCTTCTGAACTTATTGGAATGGATGCCTGTGATGTTGCTACAATTGATGAAGTATTAAAAGAGATTGATGGTACTGATAATTTGGCTGCTATTGGAGGCAATACAACTGTTGCTATATCTATGGCTGTAGCTAAAGCTGCTGCATCATCTTATAATATGCCACTATATCAATACATTGGAGGTAATTTTGCAAATGAATTGCCATATCCGTTAGGTAATATGATGAATGGTGGTGCTCATGCAGGTGTTAATGCTCCGGATATTCAAGAATTCTTGGTTGTTCCAATCGGAGCTACTAATATGGTTGATGGAATTTTTGCAAATGCTTCTATTCACAAAAAATTAAAAGAATTAATCCAGTCTAAAGATTCAGCTTTTACCGGAGGTAAAGGCGATGAAGGTGGATGGGTACCTAACATCACTAATGTTGATGCTCTTGAAATTCAAGCTCAGGCATGTGAAGAAGTTGGTGATGAAATTGGTATTGAAATCAGACCTGCTTTAGATATGGCTGCATCTGAATTATGGGATGCAAAAGAGCAAAAATACGTTTATGCTCAAGATGGTATCAAAAGAGATACTGGCGATCAAATCGATTTCGTAAAAGATATTATTGATACATACAATATGTTTTATGTAGAAGACCCATTTGATGAATCTGACTTTGATGGATTTGCTCAGTTAACTTCTAAAGTTGGAGATAAATGTCTCATCTGTGGAGATGATTTATTCGTAACCAATAAGGAGTTATTAGCTAAAGGTATAGAAATGAATGCTGCAAATGCTATTATCATCAAACCTAATCAGATTGGTTCTTTATCTGAAACTTATGCAACTGTAAAATTGGCAAAAGAAAATGGTATTGTACCTGTTGTTTCTCACCGTTCTGGTGAAACTACTGATGACACCATTGCTCATTTAGCTGTAGGTTTTTCATCTCCGATGATAAAAACTGGAGCAATTGGTGGAGAAAGAATAGCTAAATTAAATGAGCTTATTCGTATTGAAGAAAAGCTTCCAAATTCAAGGATGGGTAAATTTTAAAAAGTTTTGGGGAGAGTAATATGTCAAAAGTAATTCTTGATTACGATAAATGTGATGGTGCAGACTGCGCTGAATGTGCTGATGTTTGCCCAATGGAAGTATTAGTTCTTAAAGGCGACAAAATCGAAATTGTTGACCCTGAAGAATGTAGTTATTGTGAAGTATGTATGGACGTTTGTCCTAATGAATGTATTAAAATTGAAGATGATTTTTAAATTGTAGGTGAAAATATGGTAAATGAAGAACTTTTAATAGACTTAGATAATTATTTAGCTGCTGGTTTACACATTGGTACCCAGCAAAAAACTAGTGACATGGAAAAATACATATTCAGAGTAAGATCTGACGGTTTATATGTATTAGACATTCAAAAAACTGATGAAAGAATCAGACAAATCGCAAAATTATTAGCAAAATATGACCCAGATGACATTTTAGTAGTAGCAACACGTCAATACGGTCAGGCTCCTGTTAAAAAATTCGGTGAATTAACTGGTGCTAAAACTATCCCTGGAAGATTCATACCAGGTACTTTAACTAATCCAAATTATGCTAAATTCATTGAACCAAAAATTATTGTTGTAACTGACCCAAGATCAGATGCACAAGCAATTTTAGAATCCAAACAGAATGGTATTCCAGTAATTGCTTTATGTGATACTGAAAACTTACTCAGTTTTGTTGATATTGCGGTACCTGTAAACAACAAAGGTAGAAAAGCTATTGCTTTAGTTTACTGGTTACTTGCAAGACAAATCTTAAGAGAAAGAGGAGACATTCCTGAAGACGGTGACCTTGATATTGATGCAACTGAATTTGAACTTAAATTCTAAGTGAGTCAGATGTTAAGACAACCTGCTGTAGCTGGATCATTTTATCCGAATGATCCTGATAAATTAAAGGAACTCATAGAAAGTTCATTCCTGGATGATGCTGGCGTTGGCTATGTGCCTGAGCTCAATTCATTTGATGGTAGTGATTATCCTATCAATATTATGGTTCCTCATGCAGGTTATCAATATTCTGGTGCAATAGCCTCTCATGGTTATTGTGAAATCGTTAAGAATGGTTTTCCTGAAGTGTTTATTATAATAAGTCCTAACCATACTGGATTTGGTAGTGAAATTTCTGTGTTTAATGAAGGGGAATGGATAACTCCTTTAGGCAATATAGAGGTTGACAGTGAATTTGCAAATAAGATTATCGACTCATCAGATATTGCTTCTGCTGACTTTTCAGCTCATCTAAGAGAGCACAGTATTGAAGTTCAACTACCTTTCCTACAATATTTTTCATCAGATTTCAAAATTGTTCCAATTACGATGGGAAAACAGACTTTTGTAACTTCAAATGACCTTGCAAATGCTATTTTTAATGCAGCAAATGAATTAAATAAATCTTATTGTGTTATTGCAAGCACTGATTTATCTCATTTTAACAATCAAGAAAAAGCAAATAAAGTTGATGGTTTTGTTTTAGAGGATATTGAAGAGATGAATGAGTTTAAGCTATTTGAAGAAGTTGTTCAGTATAATATTACTATGTGTGGTTATGGTCCTGTGATGACTGCAATATCACTTTCAAAAAGGTGCGGTAAGAATAATAGTGAAATTCTTGCATATGGTACCAGTGGTGATGTTAGTGGTGATTTCACGTCTGTTGTAGGTTATGCTTCAGGTATTTTTAAGTAAGGTGTATTTTATGATAGCTAAAGCCTCAGCTCCTGCGAAAACAATTTTATTTGGTGAACATTCTGTAGTTTATGGTGAACCTGCCATAGCGGGAGCAGTTAACAAAAGAGCTTATGTTACAGTTAAGCCATCAGAAACTGATGAAACTATTTTTAGAGCTCCAGACATTGGTTTTGAAGCTGAATTATTGACACAACATAAGAAATATGTTTTACTTAAAGGAAAACCAGGTATTATTAGATATATTTTAGAGTCTCTTTATAGAGCTCACGACCATACTCCAATTGATATTACTTTAAATTCAAATGTTCCTATCGGTTCAGGATTAGGATCATCTGCAGCAGTTACAGTCGCTACTCTTGCTGCATTATACCGTTATCATAATATTCGTTTTAACAAACAATCATTGGCGCATGATGCCCATATGGTTGAACAGGCGGTTCAAGGGGTGGCAAGTCCACTGGATACGTTAGTTTCAACTTATGGAGGGCTTGTTTATCTGTCAAGAAATAAAAAAGTTGAACATTTCAATGTTAATTTTAATGTGCCTTTTGTTGTAGGTTATACCACAAAGCACGGTAACACAGGCAAAATGGTTAAGGATGTGAAAAATCTTAAGACACGCAATCCTAAAATCATAAATCCTGTTATCACTTCAATGGGTAATTTAACTAATTATGCAAAACAGGCTATTTTGAAAAGGGATTTTGCCAAAATTGGTGAATTGATGAATATTAACCATGGATTTTTGGATGTTTTAGGGGTTAATACATTAGAATTATCCCGTATGGTATATAATGCAAGGGATGCTGGTGCCATTGGTGCCAAAACTACTGGAGCTGGTGGAGGAGGTAGTATCATTGCACTTTGTCCAGGTAAGGTTGATGAAGTTGCTAAAGCTATTGATCGTGATGATAATATTTTAAAAATCAGATTTACTCGAAAAGGAGTTTCTTCCAGGGTCTACAAGTGATTAAATGATTATTTTAAAAATTGGCGGTAGTATATTAACAAATAAAGATTCTACAATTAGTGAAGTTAATCCTATCAGTCTTAAAAGAATTGCATCTGAAATTAAAGCGTCTATGGATGCATCACCTAAACAATTGGTTATTGTTCATGGTGCAGGTTCATTTGGACATCCTCCTGCTAAAAAACATAAAATTGGAGAAGAATTTGATGAATCTGAGTATCCTCAAAAAAGATTAGGTTTTTGTGAAATTCAAAATGAAGTTAAAAAATTAAACATGTTCATTTGTGAATCTTTTATAAATGAGGGGTTGCCTGTTATTGCAGTTCCTGCTTCTAGTTTTATTACTGCAACCAATAAAAGAATAACTGCAGGCAATTTGGATTTATTTAAAAACTATTTAAAAAAAGGATTTATTCCAGTAATTTATGGGGATGTTGTTTTGGATAATGAGTTGGAATTTTGTGTTATTTCAGGCGATCAGCTCATACAGTATCTGGCAAAAAATCTCAATCCTGAACAGGTTATCTTAGGAACTGACGTGGATGGGGTTTATAATAAAAATCCTAAAACACATGACGATGCAATATTTTTTGATAAGTTCACATCACTTAAAGACTTGGACACATTAGAAGGAACCACCAATGTTGATGTAACAGGTGGTATGGTTGGAAAAATTAAGGAACTTTTATATTTAGCAGATTTAGGAATTGAATCTAAAATAATAAATGCCGAAGTTGAAGATAATATTTTCAATGTACTAGAAAACAAGGATGTAAAAGGAACTATAATTTCAAGGGGAAATTAATACATGATTTCAGATAGAAAATTAGAGCATTTATTAATTTGTGAAAATTATGATGTTGAGTTTAAGGATAAAACTACTGGATTTGAAGATATTGAATTAATTCATAATGTTTTGCCTGAAATAGATAAAAATGAAATCGATTTATCAACTGAGGTTTTTGGTAAAAAATTAAACTCACCTTTATTCATTACAGCTATTACAGGAGGTCATCCTGCAGCAAAAAAAGTAAATAAACAGTTAGCAATCGCAGCTGAAAATAATGGAATTGCATTGGGTGTTGGTTCTCAAAGAGCAGCATGTGAACATCCTGAGTTGGAAGATACTTATAGTGTTGTTCGTGAAAATGCACCTGACTGTTTACTTGTTGGAAATATAGGAGCACCACAACTTAATTTAGCACAAAAAGCTGTTGAAATATTGGATGCAGATATTCTAGCTATTCATCTAAATCCTCTTCAAGAGTCAATTCAACCCGAAGGCGATTTAGATGCAAGAGGATATTTGGATTTAATAAGTAAAATTACTGATACTGTAGACATTCCGGTACTTGCAAAAGAAACTGGGTGCGGTATTTCAGCAGAATCAGCTCGTCAGCTGGTCAATGCAGGTGTTGATTTTATTGATATTGAAGGAGCTGGCGGAACAAGCTGGGCAGCCGTTGAAACATATAGGGCTGAAGACAGATATCTTGGAGAACTTTTCTGGGACTGGGGAATTCCAACTGCAATCTCCACTGTTGAGGTGACTAATGCAGTTAATGTTCCGGTAATATCTTCTGGTGGAATTCGTACAGGTCTTGAAGCTGCAAAAGCCATTGCTCTTGGTGCAGATGCTGTAGGTATGGCATTACCGTTTTTAAAAAATTGCGCTTCTCAGGAAGCTTTAAACACATTTATTAATAGATTTAATGATTCACTAAGAATTGCTATGTTTTTAGTTGGAGCAAATAATATTGAAGAATTGAAACAGTCTAATTTAGTTATTCGCGGAAAAACAAGGGAATGGCTAAATGAAAGAGGTATTAACACAAAGAGTTATTCAAGGAGATAAAACATGAGCGTTGAAGTAATCGCTATAGGAGGATATCAGGAAGTTGGGAAAAACATGACTGCTATTCGTATAGGTGATGATGTTGTTATTTTTGATATGGGAATTCACTTAGACAGAATTAGTATGCACGAGGACACTGATATCGACAGAATGCATAGTTTGGATTTAATTGAAAGAGGAGTTATTCCGGATGACACTTTAATGAAAGATGTAGATGGTAAGGTTAAAGGAATAGTTTTCTCTCACGGTCACTTGGACCACATTGGTGCAGTTGCAAAATTGGCTCATAGATATGATGCACCATTAATAGGAACACCATATACTGCTGCGTTAATAGAAAAACAGATTAAAGGGGAACGTAAATTTAAAGTATCAAATCCAATAAAGGTTTTAAACCCTGGAAGTAAGGTAAAACTTTCAAAAGACATTACATTGGAATTTGTACAGTCAACACACAGTATTCCACAAGCAGTATTTCCTGTATTACATACTCCTGAAGGAGTAATTGTTTATGCACTTGATTTTAAATTTGATAATCATCAAAAAGTATCTCCACCGCCTGATTATAAAAGATTAAAAGAATTAGGTAGGAAAGGAGTGCTTGCTTTAATTGTAGAAACCACTAATGCAAAAAATTATGATGAAGTAAAAACTCATTCTGAAAGAATTGCAAGAAATATCTTGGAAGATGTAATGAGAGGACCATTGCATGAAAAGACCGGTATGATTGTTACTACATTTTCATCTCATGTAGAGCGTGTACAGGCAATTGCAGACATTGCTAAAAAAAGTCATAGGGAAATATTTTTCCTGGGTCGTTCAATGGAGAGGTTCTGTGGTATTGCACAAAAATTGGGAATTTTAAAATTGCCTAAAAATGCAAGTATTTATGGATCTCCAAAAGCAGTTAACAAGGCTTTAATGAAAGCCGATGAAGACCGTGCGAATTATTTGCTTGTTACAACTGGTCACCAGGGTGAACCTGATGCTTTGCTTCCAAGAATTGCTAGTGGCAGAACTCCATTCAACATTAAGAAAGGAGATAATGTTATTATTTCAGCACCAATTATTCCAAATCCTACAAATGCTGCAAACAGGCACATTATGGAAAGAAGATTAAAATTAAAGGGTGCTAGAATTTATCCTAATGCTCACGTTTCCGGACACGCTGGAAGAGAAGACCACAGGGAATTCTTACGTATGTTAAAACCACAACATATTATACCGGCACACGGGGATTTATCAATGCTTGCAGCTTATGCAGAACTTGCTGAAGAAGAAGGATACAGAATCGGTTATGATATCCATATTTTAAGAAATGCTCAAGCACAAGTTTTTAAAAGTTAAATGAGGGATAAAATGAGTGATGTAAAAGAAGTACTAGGTAATTATTCAACAGATATTACAAATACTATAGAAGAAGAATTAGCAACAATTACTCCAGAAAATCTTGCAGAAGCATCAGTATACTTAACAAGAGCTGGAGGAAAAATGCTCAGGCCTGCTTTAACATTAATAACTGCAGAAGCTGTTGGCGGCAATAAAGAATCTGCTCTTAAGGCAGGAGCTGCAATTGAATTAATCCACACATTTTCATTAATCCATGATGATATTATGGATCAGGATGATATGAGAAGAGGAATGCCATCAGTTCATAAAGTATGGGGTGATGATGTAGCTATTCTTGCTGGAGACACTTTATTTTCAAAAGCATTTGAAATAATCATTGGCTCTGAAGGAACCAGTTCTGACCAAAACAACAAGGCATTGGCTACTGTTGCTGATGCATGTGTAAAAATCTGTGAAGGTCAGGCATCAGATATGGGTTTTGAGGAAAGGTTCGATGTTACAGAAGATGAATACATGGAAATGATTTTCAAAAAAACCGGTGCATTAATAGCTGCCGCTACTAAAGCTGGTGCTATTATGGGCGGAGCAGATGATGAAGTAATCGATGCAATGTATGAATACGGTCGTTTAATAGGTCTTGCTTTCCAGATTCAGGATGATTATCTTGATCTTGCAGCTGATGAGGAAACTTTAGGTAAACCTATCGGTTCCGATATTGGTAAAGGTAAAATGACAATCATTGCTATTAAAGGTTTGGCTAGTGATGACTCTGACAGATTGCTTGAAATCTTAAAAGCTGAAAATAATTCTCAAGATGAGATAGATGAAGCAATTGAAATTTTAACAAATTGTGGTGCTATTGAATATGCTCGCAATTTGGCACAAGAATCTGTTGTGAAAGCTAAAGAAGTACTTGAAATATTGGATGATTCTTCATCTAAACAGGTACTTGCAGACATTGCAGATTTCGTACTTGAGAGAAGTGCATAATTTCTCTCACTATTTTTATTTATTTTTTGATTCCAGAAATTAATCTGGAATCAATGGGTATTGATACAGTTTTTATGTTGTTTTTCAAGTAGTCGAAATTTCTATTTTTATGTAACATATTATTTTATTCAAAGAAGTGAGTTTTGGATGATTTATGCAAAATACAATATAGAAATTTCCGTGTTTATTGATAATAACAAGTATTATCAGTTATAGGTATTGTTATCATCGTATATATGTTTTTTCTTTGTTTTAACAGCAATTTTTTAAAATGAAAGCAATATTTCAAACTCAAATCAATATTACAAAGTTAAAGCAATTTTTTAAAGTCACATCAATTATTTTAAATAAGTTAAATTGAATATTGTATCTTATGAAAGGAATAATTGGTGCAATTGCAGGAGATATTATTGGTTCGGTATATGAACGTTATGCAATAAAAACAAAAAAATTTGAATTATTCGCTCCAATGTCAACTTTTACCGACGATACGGTATTAACACTTGCAGTTGCTAATTGGTTGTTGGAGGATAAAACTTCTAAAGGAATTTTATCAAAAAATTTGAGGAAATTTGCAAGTACTTATCCTGATGCAGGTTATGGCAGAAGTTTTAACTATTGGATATATAATGATAGTGCCGATTCATATGGCAGTTGGTCAAATGGATCTGCAATGAGAGTTTCTCCTTGTGCATGGGTTGCTGATTCTCTTGAAGAATCGCAGAATCTATCAAAAATGTCTGCAATTGTAACTCATAGTCATCCAGAAGGTATTAAAGGGGCTCAGGCAACATCAGATGCAATTTTTCTTGCAAGAATAGGTTCAACTAAAGAAGAAATCAAAAATCATATAGAATCAACATATGAATATGATTTGTCACGTTCTTTAGATGAAATCAGGCCGGATTATGACTTTGAACTGGCTTGTGCCAAAAGTGTTCCGGAATCCATAATTTGTTTTTTGGAAGCCAATGATTATGAGGATGCAATAAGAAATGCCATTTCTCTTGGAGGTGATGCTGACACTCAAGCAGCAATTGCCGGAAGTATTGCTTCTGCTTATTGGGAAATCCCTCAGGAGATTTATGATAAAGCTATTTCATATTTGGATGAAAATCTAATAAGTGTGCTGAACAATTTTAATGATAAATTCATGTAAACTAAATATTTAAGTATTTAAAAATACTAAGTATTATGTGGTTGTGAATTGATGAAAAATAAAATTTTTTTAAGTTTTATTATAATTTTAACTTTATTTTTAGCTATTTCAATTGTATCGGCTAGTGAAAACACAACAGATTGCATTAGCTTGAATGAAAATTCTACTGTTGAAGTTTTACAGGATAATGGAAGCGTTTCAGATAATCAGTCTGTGAGTGAAATTTCAGCTCCAGATAAAACAAGTTATGTTGATTATAATGATGAATTTACAGTCACATTAACTTCTAATGGAACTGCATTGCCAAACAAGCAAGTTTCAATTTCTTTAAATAATGTTAATTATAATAAGACTACAGATTCGAATGGTAAAGCAAGCATTAACTTCAAATTAAAAACTGGAACATACACAATTAATTACTCATTTGCAGGAGATGAAAATTATACTTCATCAAATGGAACTTCCACTCTTACAGTTAAGCCTGATTTGATCACTTCATTGGATGTTGTGGATAAATACATAAATTACTGTGAGGGTATTAAATCAATATTCCAAATTAAATTGGTTGATATTTATGGAAATCCTATTTCCGGTAAAACAGTTATTGTTAAAGCAGGTGGAAAAACTCTCACTGCAAAAACAAATGCTAAAGGTATTGCAACATTTTACCTGTCCCTTAAAAAAGGAACTTATGATGTTCAATATTATTTTAATAATGATGGAAAATATGTTGGATCATCAGGAACTTTCAGGATTGTTGTAAAAAACAAGTTAACTGTTGGAAATGGATATTGGGTTAATAAATGGAGTATAAAGAAGGTAAATCTTAAAAAACTTTCCAAACTCGGAACCAAACATATATTTTTACTTCATACAGTTTTTGATAAATACGGTAAGAATTATGTTTTAAAATGGATTAAAAAAGCCCATAAATATGGTATGAAAGTTCATATTTGGATGTCTGTATTTTATAAAAACGGAAAATTCATCCATCCTGTAAGTAAAAAGGGTGTTTATAATTATAACTACATCAACAAAATGATTAAAAAAGCCAAATACTATGCAAGCTTTAGTGAAGTTGACGGAATACACTTTGATTATGTGCGATTTGGTGGAAATGCATATAAATATAAAAATGCAGTTAATGCAGTTAACTATTTCATTAAACAGGCCTGTATTTCTGTTCGCAGTGTGCATCCGAATATTATCGTGTCTGCAGCTGTAATGCCGGAGCCTACATCAATGAAATATTATTATGCACAGGATGTTCCAACAATGTCCAAATATCTTGATGTCGTAATTCCTATGATGTATAAAGGAAATTACCATGCTAGTTCCAAGTGGATTAAAAAGACAACCAAAAAATTCGTTAAGCAATCCAAGGGAGCTAAAATTTGGGTAGGATTGCAAACTTATAAATCCGATTCCAATATTAAGAAATTATCCTATAAAGCACTATTTAAAGATGCAAAAGCCGCTAAAAGTGGCGGAGCAAAAGGAGTAGTGTTATTCAGATGGGGATTAACCAAATATTTGAACTTTAAAAAATTAAAAATTAAAAATTAATTTTTTTTATTTTTCTTTTTCAATTTTTTCAGCTGATTCATAAACCGATCATCATAGTTTTTAGCAATATCTTCATATTTGTTCCATATTCCGATAGCCGTTTCAGGGATTACATTTCGTTTATCTTCTGAAAATTTGGTGTATGTATGCATCATTTCTTTGGAATCTGAAATAATCAATTTTACAAATGGAATGTCTGCTTTTTGTATGTTGATGTCATTTTCTTTAAATAGTTCTATGATATTGAACTTTTCATCATTAATATAGCATATTGGTGAAGCAAGAATGTTGATTCTTAAATCTGATCTGTTTTTTAATGCCTTGACAAGTGCTTCCCCTTCATTTTCAAATAAAAATCCGATTCTCATATTGATTGATGATTTTGCTCTTTTGATGATTTCCAGCTCTTGTGCGATAATCTTTTCAACACCATATATTCTCCATATCGGTGCCTGTACTTGACTCATACCGTTTTCATAAATGTATGTTAATCTGGTTATTGTATCGTCGATTTCAGTGTTCAGTCTTTCTTTTTCACGTGATAGTACTTCAACAGGAGACTTAACATTGTATGTTAGTGGTCTTCCATCTTCAACATCTATGAAATTCTTTTTAACTAGTTTTTTAAGCACATCGTATATTTTACTTCGGGGAATATCTGCATTTTCAGCAATTTCAGCTGCATTGGATGATATTAATGAAGTTAATGTTATATATGCCTGTGCCTCATACATTGTCAGTCCGATTCCTTTTAAGGTTTCAATATTTTCATCCATGAGTATAATTTTGTAGGTAATGGTATATAATTGTAACTTTTCACCCTTAAAAAGTGACAAAATATTTATATACATTTCAAATCAACTTTTAATTATAAATATTTATGGAGATTTTATTATGGCAGACGAAGGCTTAGATATGTTTTGTTATCAATGTTCCCAAACCGCTAAAGGTACTGGATGTACTGTAAGTGGAGTTTGTGGTAAAAAACCGACCGTAGCAAGATTACAAGATAATTTAATCTTTACTATGAAAGGAATCAGTGCATACAACTATAATGCAAATGTTTTAGGAAAAAATGATCCTGAAATCGATGCATTCTTAACAAAAGGATTATACACTACTTTAACCAATGTGAACTTCGATGTACAAGATTTAGTGGCACTTGCATTAGAAGCAGGTGAAAAAAGCGTAGCAGTAATGAGATTACTTAAAGACGCACACATTGAAGCTTACGGAGAACCGCAACCTGTTGAAGTAAAAGTTGGAGCACAAGAAGGACCAGCTATTATCGTAACTGGTCACGACTTAAAAGCATTAGAAGAATTGTTAAAACAAGTGGAAGGAACTGACATTAAAGTTTACACTCACTCTGAAATGTTACCGGCACACGGTTATCCTGGATTAAACAAATATGAAAACTTAGTAGGACAATTAGGTGGAGCATGGCACGATCAAAGAACAATCTTTAAAAAATACAATGCAGCAATTGTTGCAACCAGTAATTGTGTATTGCCTGCATTAGATGCATACAAAGAAAGAATGTTCACAATGGATGTTGCTAAACTTGAAGGTGTAAAAACAGTGGATGATTATGACTTCTCCGAAGTAATCGAATGCGCAAAATCCTTAGGAGGATTAGAAGCAGAAGAATTAACTACAATCACAACCGGTTGGAGTGCAGGAGCAATCGTAGAACACGCTGATACCATCAAAAGATTAGTTGAAGAAGGAAAAATCAGAAGATTCTTCGTAGTAGGTGGATGTGACAAAGCAGCAAAACACAATGACTACTACAGAGAATTCGTTAAAAACTTACCACAGGACACAGTTATCCTAACCTTAGCATGTGGTAAATACAAATTCAACGACTTGGACTTAGGTGATATTGAAGGAATCCCTAGATTACTCGATGTAGGTCAATGTAACGACACAATTGTTGCAGTGGATGTGGCATTAGCATTATCCGAATTATTCGACTTACCATTAAATGACTTACCATTAACAATTGTTCTCTCCTGGATGGAACAAAAAGCAGCAGCAGTACTCTGGGCATTACTCTACCTTGGAAAAACCGACATGTGGCTCGGACCGGTGCTTCCTGCATGGTGTAACGATGATATCATAAATGTGTTAGTTGAAAACTACAATTTAACCCCTACTTCTGGCAATGCTTTAGTCGACATTAAAAGAATTATGGGAGAATAAATTATGGAAGATTTAAAAGCAAAAGCATTAGATATTCAAGAATTAGTGAATTATGAACAAAATAGTGTAGTCAGCCGTGAAGTTATCAAAAAAGAGCTTGGAACAGTAACTTTCTTTGCTTTTGATCAGGGTCAAGGATTGTCTGAACACTCCGCTCCTTTTGATGCAATGGTTCAAATCATTGATGGTGAAGCAGAAATTACAATTTCTGGTGTAAAAAACACTGTTAAAGCAGGCGAGATTATTATCATGCCTGCAAACGAACCTCATGCGCTTCAAGCTGAAAACAGTCCATATAAAATGATTTTAACCATGATAAAATCTGACTGATTACATTTTTGGTTGAAACATGTAAACTAGGATATTATTGGGTTTTAAACTCAATAATATTTTTCATAGTTTAAAAAGGTGATATTGTGGCATGGTTATGCAAAGTATGCGATTATGTTTTTAAAGGCGATGAACTGCCTGAAGACTATGTCTGCCCATTATGTGGCGTTGGCATAGAACATTTTGAAGAAATTGAAGACTGATTTTTATTATTTTTTCCCTTTTAAGTATCATTTGACTTTATTTTTTTTGTTTTTGAGTGGTTTTTCAGTTAAAAAATGATGTTTGTGATACTGTGCAGCATATTTAAATGATGCTGATGAAATTCTCATCACATTCTTCGCCTATGCAGTATTTTTGAGCTTAATCGGCTTTTAGATTTGTAAACGGTGTTTTTTTTTAGTTGGATATGATGGTTTACTGCAGTTTCTGTAGTGCCGATTTATTTTAAAAATCTCTTATCACCTTTTAAAACTGCTGTTCCTTCGCTTTGTGAAAATCGTTGTGGATACTGTGAAATATTTCTTCTTTTATTAGGATATTGTTCAGTCAGTTCATATTAATCATTGTATTTTTTCGAATTTTAAGAGTTTGTGCCTGAAATTGTTGATATTTAAATATCAAAATAAGGTTATATACTTGTTTGTACAAATATTGTATAAGGTTATTATTATGCATTTTATCATTTGTATAATTAATAGCAATGTCGTCAACTTAATTTTTGATTTCATGTTTTTTTCCTGATTTTTATGTTGGTTTGTAGTTGATGTTGAATTTTCTTTGTTTTTTCTTGTTTCTGGTTGTTGTTGGATTTTTGACATTTTTGTTTGGCGATTGTGTG